>PGXI01000027.1 GCA_002839125.1 Tenericutes bacterium HGW-Tenericutes-5 | reverse complement strand
CATCTATTCGAAGGCCCTATAGCTTTGCGTCACTAACTTTCGCTAGTTTTGCTTTTTACACTACTATTCTATAACAAGTCAATATTTTTGTCAAATACTTTTATTCAATTTTTTTTAAATTTGCATAATTTTTACATTTTTTAAGGATTTTCCTTAAAACAAATCAATATTTTGCATTATTTTTTTGATAAAAAACTCAAAAATTATTGATTCTTGATAAACTTGATTCTTATTTAACACTGGATTTGAAGCTCCCTTTTCAAAAAACCCGTAAGGGCTTTTTTGACATTCAAAACATAATGCGTAATGCTTTTGATGTTTCCCTAAATACTTCAATTTCAAATCATTAATATTATTATGGGTATAAAAAACTAGATGATCATAACTACTTCTTACCTTCAATCCTCTTTTGCTAACCGGATCATAAACATCTGCAATTACATGTCTTAAATCATTATCTGGAGAATAAAAGATGTCATCATAACCGCCTTTAGCAGTTGCTTCTAGATACTTAATCCCTTTTTCTACAGCTTTGCTTTTCAAAAAATTATAAATATCTCTTTCCTCAATTAAATTTCCAGTAACCACTAATTCGTTAGTTAATTCATGTCTTATGTTAGTATTTAATCGCACTTCATGGTTTTTGATATTTCGTTTTAGATTACCTGACAAATTAAAATATGCGTGATTTGTTATATTGAAAACAAATGACTCTTCACTTTCAATTTCATAGTCAATTCTAATACTGGTTTTTTCAATCCTGTAAATTACTTTAATAAGATAATTTACAATATCCGTATTCTCATACAGAAAAACAACTTCCGTCATATTTCCATTTTCATTTACTTCATAATCAAAAAACTTGTACGACAAAGCTAAACTGCCACTATGAAGACAATGTTTATCATCACTGTTTTTATCTAGAAAATATTCTTTGTCATCAATTTTAATCAATGCATCCTTAACTCTTCCTGCTATCGGCCCTATTGTTGCATTTAAATAGATACTATTATTAATATAATCTTCAATACTTTCATATTGAAGAACAACATTTTCATAAACACCTAAATAATCCTTAGTCTTTATACCATAGATACTAGCTCCATAATTTAGCAATTCTACTATTATATCTCCATTATCAATTTTAATAATAGTGAAATCCTTAATATTATTAATACTAACCATACTTATCGACTCCTATCAAATAATATCAATTATGATTTTATCATAAATCAATTTAAATTAATTCAAAAAAGTTAGACAAAATTTATATTTGTCCAACTTTCAACATTAATTATTTTAATTCTTCACCATTGATTAACTCTACTTTTCCGTTTAGAACTTCAGCTATGGCATCAAAAGACCACATCTCATGATGATAATATGTGTTAATTATTAATCCATCATCATTATAATCATAAGTTTTGTATTTTACCGCGATGTTTGCAGTGCTTGTATCTATCCCATAGTTCATTGTAAACCCGGAACGATTATCTTGACAAAACTTCAACTAATAATTTGACATATAAATCATAGAATCAGATATGCCACCTATTGATAAATCAAAATTACCTTGAGAAATATGATCATAATATAGTGATAAATAATCTTTCCTTTGAACATTAATCTCAACACGAATATTTAAAGCTTCATTTAAAAAAACTTCCTCAAAACTTTCTTTAATAAAATTTCCTAGTTCCTCTTGGTCATCGCTATCAAAAACTAATAAATCAATTTTGATTCTTTCACCTCGATGATAGATTTCATCCGCAATTAATGTTTCAAGAGCTTGATTAAATAAATATTTAGCATAATCTTTATTATAACCTAAACTATCGCTATAAAATCCATTGCCTACATTTAAGCCAAATTCAGTCCTTCTATAAGGTACACCGAAGCTAGAATCAATTAGATAACTATCAGTGAAATGATACATTGTAGGGTTATAACTAATATTAATGTTTTCTAACATCGATCTATCAATCGCAAAATACATTGCTTTCCTAAAATCATTATTTGCTAAAATCGGCTCTGGCTCATATGATGAATCAACAAAATAACTCTGTTGATTTGATACATTACCAAATCCATTAATCATAATTCTAAAAGTATTTAAACCAGTAATTACTCTTAATCCAGAATACTGGCTAAACTCTTCATAAGAATTATATTCTAACTCTAAATAATCTAAATAACCATCTATAAAAGATTGTTTTTGCGATCCAAAATCAGGTATAACTAAAACTTCGTATCCAGTATAATTAAAAAGCTCTTCACTATGATAAACTGGATTCTTTTTTAAACGCATCGTTTGATTTTCATCCACAAAATCAATATAATATGGTCCTGAATAAGCAATTGTAAGATTAGATGTTGCAAAATCTTCACCTAAAAACTCATATAGTTCAACATGAATTGGACTCATTAATGGAGTAGATAAGAAATACTTCACTGCGGTCATTGTTAACTCGTTAGTAAATTCAATTTCAAATGTGAAATCATCAATTAACTCAATACCGACATTACTCCAATTTTCCTCAGTTGGGTCATTAATATAATCCTCTACACCTTTAATAGTAGCATAAGATGATGTCCACCAATTATAATTGGAGTAACCAGGATACCAATTGTTTTTCAATACAGTTTTATATGTGTTCACAAAATCACTAGCTGTAATAGCATTATCTTCTATACTTGAAACATCTGTATTTGGATGATAAAACCATTCTAGATCTTCTTTGACATTAAACTGCCATTTATATGAAACTTGCTCATTACTCATATTGTAACTTGACTCAATAGCTATCGGATTACCATCAAACATAACACCGATAAAATCATATCCATCTTCATTCTCATTGAGATAAAAATCGTAAGGAATATCTAAAAACAGTTTATAATATTCTTCATCTTCAATATATTCTGTTAAGTATTGATTATAGTTGCTTAGTCCTTGTTTTAATGCTTTTCTGAATGTATACTCATTTATATTTCCATAGTTTCCATCAGCCATCAAAACTTTATTATCACTTGTATTTAAACTACCAAACTCATCGTAATAATCAATAACTGGTAAATACTCATCAACTAATAGATTTACTCTATCAGAATATACTACAAAGTCGCTGCGAGAAAACAACGGCACTCCTCCATACATCGTTTCAAGAAGGTATTTTTCTGCAGCTGCTAAAAATGTTTGCTTTAATTCAGCTGATTGACTGCTATAATCATAATCTCCCGATGGATAAGAAATATCAACTGGATATAAATCAGTAACTAAAATATCATCAAAATCAGTTGTAGTATAGACGGTAGGACTAGTTGTGGTTTTTTCACAACCTAAAAATAAAACTGTTAAAAAAAATATTGATAAGATCAAATAGATTTTCTTAAACATTTATTTTCACTTCCTCTCTTTGAATAAGTATATCAAAAAATTCAATTATATAAAACCTAAGTTCAGATATTTCCATATATTTTTCTAGTTTTTGTAAATATCAATACTAAATTTGATATAATAATTAATAATGAAAAAAAAGAAGGAAAAAAATATGAAATTTAAAAGTAAACGATTAGATTATTCAAAATGGGAAGAAAGTGATTTCGAAACTTTAAAAGTAATCCTTAGCAATCCAAAAGTATGTGAGTTCCTTCCTGGTAATAAACATAAGAACGATGAAGAAATAAAAAAATGGTTAAACTACTTTGTTCAGACCTTTGGAAATGACAAAGGTACTAAGATATTTAAGGTTAAATTAAAGGATACCGATTCAGTGATTGGTTATTGTGGTCTAGGTTATGTTAAAGAATTTGATCAAATTGAAATAATGTATGGATTAGATGAAAACTACTTTAGAAATGGTTATGGCAGCGAAATGAGTCTAAGAATGAAAAAACTAGCAAATGAACTAGGAATAAAGAAATTAATTGCCTTAGCAGATATTAATAATTTGGCTAGCAATAAAATTCTTTTAAAAACTGGATACTCAAAGAAAGAGCAAATTGAACTTTGGGGTTTAGATTTAAACTATTATGAAATGAATCTTTAAACTAAAGAGTAAAAAACAAAAAAAAGAGAAGAATTTTCTTCTCTTTTATTTTTAAAATTGGAGCAAGCGAGGGGAATCGAACCCCCATACTCAGCATGGCAAGCTGATGTTTTACCATTAAACTACACCTGCAGTTCGTACTATATATTGTAAATGATTATGGCGAAAATTTCAAGCATTATTTTTTGAAATTTTCACATATATTCATCCACAAAATAGCACTAACTCTATTTAGCTAATTTACGCCAAGGGCTCACGAATCCGCCACGTAAATATGAAACTTCATTCGCTACTACTAAAGCATCATCATCATTCTCAGAAATCAACCTTAAAATGGCTTGTTTATTCTTTCTATTCGCAAAAACCATCAGTACTTCTCTTTCTTTATATTTACCATGAGCATCAATGCTTGTTACACCGTGTCCAGCTTCTCGTAAAGCATTAATAACCGTATTAGCTTCATCCTTCATAATGACAGCTTGAATCAATACTTTACCAACAGCTAAACGATTTTCTAAGATTGACCCCAAGTAAACTCCAAGTGCAAAACCAATACTATAATAGATACCCTTCATCGGTGTATCTTGCATACCGGTAATAACCCTACTAGCAATAAATACCCATAACAAAATTTCAATCAAAGCTAACATTGTTCCAGGCTTTCTTAAACCTTTTCCAATAAAGATAATTCTTAAAGTGGAAATCGCCACTTCTATAACTTTAGCAACTAAAATCAAAGCTACTTCCCACAACGGAACTGCACTAATAAAACTCCAAATATCTGCCCACATAAATTTCACCCCTATCAAACAAACATATGATATTATACATTTATAAAAACCATTCTTCAAGTAAAATTAATATTTTTTTTATCTACTATATTTCTTCGTAACGTCATACCAATAATTTATGATATCTAGCCTTCTTCGATATTCCTCACAAATCCTAAAAAACTCTTCTTCATAAAGCAAATCAACATCGTCTTTACTAAAAACAAGTTCATAACCATCGTTACTGTAAACTTTATCGGTAAAGAAAGCAGTTAATTTATTTGAATAAAAAACATGCATACTATCACTAAAAACGGAATCCGATAACATAATATTTTGATTGTAAACTAAACCAAGCAAATCAAACAAAGTTGGAACAATAACGTGAGGTGATGTAAACTTTTCAATCACATTAGTTTCATTATTTTCTAAATATGTTTTAGTTAGAATCGGATTATATATTGCCAAAAAAGCGTCATATAAATCGACATTATAATACTCAGAAGCTTCTGAATCATGAATCTCTAAATGCAAATTATGATAATACACATTATGATCCCCATAGATAACAATAATTGTATTATCTAAAGTATCACTCACTTCAAGCTCATACAGCAATCTACCCAGTGCCTTATCAAAATCCATCACAGCTGCTTCGTAATGTCTTAACCTTAACCTGTCTGCCTCAGCTCCATTTTCTAAAGGATTAACCCATGAACCGTTTAAAACTGCCTCATCTATTCTTTGATAATACCCTAAGTCTTCAAACAATTCTTTATTTTTAGGACCATAATAATATGGACCATGCATTGAAAGCGTAGACCAAAAATAATAGAAAGGCTCATCATTAAAATCGGCATTTTCAATGACTTTTTCAACGGTCAATGAATCTAAAGTATAATCTCCGTTCCATGTCCACATTTTCATACCAGGAAATAAATCGTCATGATAATAAGAATTTTCAAAACCCATCGGTCCCATCAAAGATTGTCGCGAATAAAAACTACCCACATTATCATGAAAATATGAGGTTGTGTAATTAAACTTATTGTTTAACACCTTTGGTAAAGAATGGGTAAAATCATATTGATAACTATTTGGTTTTAATGTTATCGTTGGATAATTACCGGTAATGCCAAGCATTTCCGAATAATTCGTCTTGTTCTCACTATAATTATTCGCAAAATATAAACCCTCTTGAGTCATACGGTATAGATTAGGAGTTAAATCCTCACTTACTGCAAAACCTTGTAAAGATTCAACCATGATCGTTAATACATTAGCTCCTGGTAATAAACCAAAATACTCAGTCGGTTCTGACTCCATAACTGGAATGATATTATCATCATCGCTTGATTGACTGCTCATTAAAATACCAGTAAAAATTGATTTAGCTTCTTTATAGTAATATCCTAACAGGCCGTACTGTTCTAATGAAGCTCTTTTAAATGTCGTTACATATAAAGCGTTATTAAATCTTTTTACACTTTTAATGCCACTTACGAAAAACAAGCTTACAACTACCAATATAGTACTCATCACTATTAATGTCTTTTTGTAATAATTTGGAATGACTTCATAATATCGATACAATTTACGCCATAAGAAAGTTAGTGTTAAGAAATATAAAAAAGCTATTACAATTGCTACTATTATTGAAGGTATCGATAAAAACTCGAAATTAAAAACCGATGCAGCTTCTCCTAAAAGTGTTAACTGTTGCAAAGTAAAAAGATCAAAATAAACAGAATACATAGTTGCGTTAATTAAAAAAACAGTCATAACAAGACCGAGAATAAAGGTTATATAAATTATTGACAATTTATTGGATTTGAATAAAAAAACTCCAGACCCAACAATTATTATGAATAAAAAATCAATTAAAAAAGATTCTGGTAAAACACTAAACTCAACCCATTGAAAAGTTACAAACTCAATCAACAGATAAAAAAAAGTAAATGTTAATAAAAGCGAACCTTTTTCTCTCAAGTAAACTTTCATTTAATCACCATAACAATTATATCACTATTAGGTTAGTATGAAAATACAAAACGTTCGATAAGCAAAAAAAGAGTAATCCAATTTTTAGGATTACTCTTTTAAAAGAATAAAAAATGTTTATTACATAACTCCGCCAAGAATCAAGTTAAGAATTAAGATCACTACGAACCCTGCTGCCCAAGCAACTGTTGTCGCACCAGACCAAAATTTTAACTGTTCTTTAGAGTCAGTTATACCGATAGAACGGTTAACTACGTGGAAATATGAATCATTGAAGTATCCGAAGAATACACCACCGACCATAGCTGCTAAAGCACCGAATACAGGTGAACCACCAGCTAATAATACGATAGGAGCAGTAATTGATGCAGCTGTTACAAGCGCAACTGTACCAGAACCTTGGATAAATCTAACTACTGTAGCAACGATGAAAGGTAATAGAATTACTGGTAGACCCCAATCAACGATAGCATTAGCGATTGTGTTACCAACGCCTGTA
The DNA here is from genome assembly GCA_002839125.1 of Tenericutes bacterium HGW-Tenericutes-5. GTDB lineage: Bacteria > Bacillota_I > Bacilli_A > Izemoplasmatales > Hujiaoplasmataceae > UBA2289. The sequence goes on along the minus strand of PGXI01000027.1, from coordinate 6,168 downwards.
TCTTTGATTACTTGACCTAATGCACCACCAGCACCAGTAACTAATAAAATGATACCAGCTTGTCTAATTCCAGCTTCCATATGAGGCATAATTTCAGATTTTGGCATTCTGAATCCTAAACCGTAAATTGCAATTAATACACCGATTGCAACAGCAGGAATTGGATGTCCTACGAAACCTAAGAAACCTTCGAAGAATCCTGTTAAAGTGAAAGCAGTTTTTAAAACTTGATTTAAAACGATTAATAAAATTGGAACAAAGATAGGTGCGAATGATAACCATCCACTTGGAAGTTCTTTATCTCTTTCAGCACTTAAGTCGAAATCAACTAAATTTTGCCCTTGAACTTCTAATCTTTGAACTTCACCATTTTCATCTGGAACGATTACTAATGTTTTTCCAACCCATTTAATGTAAAGTAAACCAGCGATTGTCATTGGAATAGAAACAACTAATCCCATTAAAATCATAGTGCCAAGATTAACACCAAAGAATCCTGCAACTGCGATTGGACCTGGAGTAGGCGGAACCATTGTATGAGTTACAACTAGACCCATAGCTAAAGCACCAGCTAATACTACTAAGTTCTTTCTAGTTTTTTGTGAGATTGATTTAGCAATCGGGAATAAAATTACGAATGCAGAGTCACAGAAAATAGGAATAGAAACGATGAAACCAGTTAAAGTTAAAGCTAGTTCTTCTCTACCTTTACCAAACAATCTGATAAAGATTCTTGCCATTTTTTCTGCAGCGCCTGAGACTTCAAAAATTTGCCCCATAACTACACCAAAACCAATGATGATACCGATTGTACCTAATGTACCACCGAAACCTTTAGCGATGATTCCAGGAATTTCTCCACCTGGTACACCACCAATTAATCCAACAAGCAAAGCTGCTAGAATAATTGATACGAATGCTGGGACTTTAGTCATTGTTACAAGAATAATAAGTACCACAACACCTACTGCAAGACCGATTAACATTTGTGTAGGGTTAATCGTAGTTGGATCAAAAGCTCCAAATAATGCATTGAACATTTTTAAATCTCCTTTTCTTTTTTTATTTTATATTTATGTTAATATAAATCTTTTTTAAGTATAAGTCATAATTTTCAAAAAAACAAGTGTTTTTTGTTCTTTTGTGTTTATTTCGTGAATTTGAAAGCGTTTTCAATTGAATATCCACTAAATAATGAACATTAATGTTCTTTTTTGTTGCTTTTATTTTTACTTCATTGACATATATGTATAGATTTGCGAATCATTTAAAGCGTGATATAATTGTTTCTTCGTTCTTAACATCTTTGTGTATAAGAATCTATTCTTAGGATCAGCATGATAAGTAACCTTATTTGCTTTACCTCTTAAAATTTGGAAACCTTCTTTGTAAGATTTGAAATCGCCTTTAGAGACCATACAAGATATTAAAGCTCCTAAAGCGGTAGCTTCTGAAGAGTCATAAACAGAAACAGCCTTATTAAAAACATCCGCTTGAATTTGATTGAACGTCGGAAACTTTGTCAAACCGCCAGCAGCATGAATAATATCAACATACCCAATTAAATCAGCAATAAGTTCAATATTTTCCGCCATCTCTAAAGCGATACCTTCTAAAACGCTTCTAGCAAAATCGCCTCTGGTATGTTCTAAAGTAGCATTGAAGAACACGCCTTTAGATAATGGATTCCAATAAGGAGCTGCACTACCTTTAAAATGCGGAATCAATAATAACCCCTTAGCTCCGGCTTTAGATTCAATAACTTCTTTATTGATATTGTCAAAATTATCTTCTTTATAAAATTGATCGCGATACCATGCATAAATATTACCACTCGTTAAAAGACCAGCCTCTACAACCCATTTTCCTGGAACAGCACTAGCACTAATAAGCACACGCATGTTCTCATCAAATACAGGTTTATCCGCATGCGCGATAATAAATGACCCAGTACCAATATTAGCCTCTAGCGTACCTTCAGTTAGAACATTCAAACCAACTGCTGCACACTGTTGATCTCCACCAGCCAAAACCACATCTATATCAGAGGACAAACCAGTTTTTTCAACTGCTTGCGCTGATAATTTCCCAACCGAACTGCCAGGAGCGACGATTTCGACTAATTTGCTTTTATCCAAATCAAAAGCATCGATTAAATCATCATCCCATTTAAACTTATGTATATCCATTAAAAGCGTTCTAGCAGCTTGTGTGACATCAGTAACAAATCTACCAGTCAATAAATAACATACGTAATCTTGAACCCCGATAAACTTATATGTTTCTTCATATAAATCAGGCATATTATTCTTAACCCACTTCATCTTTGGAGCACTGAAATAAGAATCCAACCTTAAACCTGTCTTTTGATAGATATCTTGCATCGACATCTTCTCTTTAACACTTTTAGTTTCTTCATAACTTCTTCTATCTTGCCAAGTAATTGCATTATAAAGAACTTTGCCTTGAGCATTAACCGGTATTATAGAAGCTCTTTGTGATGTCAAAGAGATTGATTCAATTATTAATTTATTCTTTCTTGCAAAATCGTTGATTTCTTTTAAAGTAGCATATAAAGTATCCTTCCAAGTTCTCGGATCCTGTTCTACTTCAATACCATTAAATATCGGTGAATAAGGCAACTGTGAAGTATACAAGGACTCCCCTAATTTATTATAGAGGATAGTCCGCATACTTTGAGTCCCAACATCAACAATCGCAATACATTTACTTTTATTCATAAACCTTAAACATCTCCATATGTTCGATGATTGTTTCTTTAGCAATCTTAACTGCTTTTGTACTTAATTGCGAATAATGCACTTCTTCATTTTTCGCAATTGTATCTTTAAACAAACTAACCACCTGACGAGAAATTTCTGTATTTACATTAATTTTTGCGATACCATTTTTTATACATTCATGAACCGTGTTTTTAGGAGTTCCACTTCCACCGTGTAGCACTAAAGGAATATTTACCAAAGCTTTAATCTCTTTTAATCTGTCAACGCTAATATTAGGTTCGCCTTTATACATTCCATGAACTGTACCAATGGAAACCGCCAAACAGTCAACTTTTGTCGCTTCTACAAATTCTTTTGCTTGAAGCGGATCTGTGTAATTAGTAACCCCTTCATCCTCATTAGAATGACTTCCTAAAGCGATAGAACCAAGTTCCGCTTCAACCGTAACATTATTCTTATGAGCGTACTCTACAACTAATTTAGTATTGCTTAAGTTCTCTTCAAAACTTAAATGTGAACCGTCATACATAACTGATGTAAATCCACAGTCAATGGCTTTCTTAATAGTATCAATATCTTTGGTATGATCTAAATGAAGTACTACCGGTAAATCCATATCAAGCGTCATTGTTCTTACTAAGTTAGCTATTTCTTTTAATTCCATATTAGCTAAATACTTTTCTCCAAAAGCAATGATTGCGGGTGTTTTATTTTCTTTAATGGCCTCTACTACAGCTTTAATAGTTTCGTAATTATATACATTAAAAGCTCCAACAGCATAACTATTTTCTAAAGCTTTATATAAAACATCATTTAAATTCGCAATCATTTTTTAACACCTGCAAGCCATTTTTTAAACTCTTCATTTTCTAGAACTTCAGGATTTAAAATAAACTGTGCTTTCTTACCACTTAAGAATCTTTCGATATCTTCAAATAACAAATAAGGTGAACCAGTCAATACTTCTGTAGTAGTTCCGGCAATATGAGTTGTTAAAGTAACATTATCCAAATCAATAAACTTCGAATTAGGATCAATTGGTTCTTCATCAAATACATCTAATCCTGCTCCAGCAATTTTTTTGTTTTTTAAGACTTCATATAAATAATCCATATCAATAAGTCCAGATCTACCAGTATTAATAAGATAAGACGTTGGTTTCATCATATCTAAATACTCTTTAGAAGCCCACCCCTTAGTTGCATCAACTAAACGCAAATGAATACTTATAAAATCTGACTCTTTGAATAATGTTTCTTTATCTACAGGAGTGCAATTAGCATCAATAATATCTTGTTCTGGAGTGAAAGCATCATAAACCAATACTTCTAAATCCCATCCTTGTAATTTTTGTGCAACTAATCTACCAATATATCCAAATCCAGCAATACCGATTTTCTTTCCTTTTAATTGTGGAACGAAATCAACGTTTGAGAATTCTTTTTGCCAACCTTTATTTTTAATGGAATTATGGGCTTTAGCAATATTTCTTGATTCAGCTAACATTAATCCAACAGCAAAATCACTTACCGCTTCAGCATTTCTTCCCATAACGTTAAAAGCTAATATACCTCTTTTTGTCGCTTCTTTTAAATTAATGTTTTCTTTTCCAGCTCTTGCCAATCCGACTATTTTTAAATTTGGCATAGCATCCATTAATTTAGATGATACTGGAACGAACAAACCAGCTAATAATTCAGCGTCTTTTCCTTCTTGTAAAACAACATCTGGAACAACTTCAATCTCTGGACCTTGTTGTTCCACCTTTAATCTTCTGTCTTGTAAAGAAGACCAGTCAGTTTCAAAATCACCCATAGCCATTTCGTTAAAAAATTTCTTGATGTGCTTTTCGTATGCTGGTTTAAACATTTCACTAGTGATCATCGGGTCGCCTGATAAAATTGCTTTCATTTTTAAATCCTCCTAATATATTTTTGTTTTATTTGTTTGTTTATGTTCTTTTGATTACTATCATTGACATTATAAAGCAAAACAGCATTATTGTCAATGCTGTTTTGTGCGTTTGTGTTCTTTTTTTATCTTTTTTTGAAAAATGGCGCATATTTTGCTGCTAAAAGAATAGCTTCGGACATTGAAATCTCATTGGCAATATTCTTTCCAGCGATATCCATTGCTGTACCATGGTCAACCGAAGTCCTTAAAAAAGGCATTCCATTAGTAATAGATATCGTTTTATGGAAGTCATATGTTTTAGTCGCGATGTGTCCTTGATCGTGATATAAAGATAATATCGCTGCCCATTTACCACTTAACCCAATCGCGAAAATTGAATCAGCTGGGACAGGGCCAATAACATCATAACCCCTAGCTTGCATTTCTTCAATTGCTGGAACAATCTCTTCAACTTCTTCCCAACCGAACAATCCGTGTTCGCCTGAATGAGGATTTAAACCAGCCACAGCTATTGTGCCTTTAACACCTAAACGGGCTAAAGCTTCATGTGATCTTTTGATATAATCCATTACTCTTTCTTTCTTAACCATATCAATCGCTTGTCTTAAGCTTACATGACGAGATAAGAAAAAGACTCTTAGTTTTTCAATTTCAAACATTGTTAACGGATCATTTGTATTCGATAAAGATGCAAAAATTTCCGTATGACCAATAAATGGAACTTTAGCAGCTTTTAAACTTTCTTTATTAATTGGAGTAGTTGCTATAGCTTTAATATAATCTTTATTGCTTAATTCAACGCTAGCTTTGATATACTCAAAAGCAGCCTGCCCGCACATTGCATCAACTTTTCCTAATTCAAGTTTATCCATATCGATATTTTGAACAGGATATACATAAACCTTGCCCCATTCAAAATCTATATCTCTAGGATCATCTACTTCAACAATCTTTACATCTAATTTATATAAATCAATAATCTGTTGTAAAACATTAGTATCTCCGATTAAAAGTGGATTTGCACTTTCTAATACTCTTTCATCAATTGCACTTTTAATCGCAATTTCTGGACCAATTCCAGCTGGGTCTCCGATTGGAATCCCAATAATAGGTTTATTCATCTACATCACTCCTTCAAAATATTCGCTTATTAAAAGGTAAGCATCTTCATTACCAATCATTCCACCTTTAGTGATGATTGGTAACGCATCAAACTCACCTTCAACAACCTTGCCATAAACACAAAGCGGTAAAACTTCATCGATAAGTTCAATACCCTTGGCATCATTGTCCATTAAGAAACTTAAAGTAGTATCTCCACCACTCGAGAAAATACCTTTAATTTTATAGTTTTTAAGTATATATTTAGCAATTTTCGCTAAACTTAAATTAATAATTTTAGAAACATCATCAACTTCAATTTGTTTTTCATTAGCAATTTTAAAAAGATCTAGTATTACCCTATTATCAAGATCGAAAGTAGAAATTGCAATATGATTATGAGTTGATA
>PGXI01000140.1 GCA_002839125.1 Tenericutes bacterium HGW-Tenericutes-5 | reverse complement strand
TCATCAAACAATCTAGTTGTTATCCCTGCTTGGCCAGGTCTTGTTTCGGTTCTTATATAGAAAGAGACTTGACCTAACACACCAGGTTGAACAAGCAATTGATATATATATTCAGTGTCTGTTTCAGTAATGATAACATTAGGTGTAAGTTCATCAATTGTATCATTTGTTAAATAAATAGTTTGAAATGGGATTTCTACTTGAAATACCGATGTTGTTACATATGATGTTATATATGGGTATCCAATTAATTTAAATGTAAGTGTTGTATCATTCGTTTTTTCAATAGTTACATCATAACTCATATCTGAATTATTAGAAAATGAAAAATCAAACTGATTAACTCTCAATATTCTAACATTTTGTCCAGATGATGCCCAACTTGGTAATGTATAGTTTTTTTCAAAAATAAATCCATTAAAATTCGTATTTAGTGAAACCACTTGGATTCCAGAAGCAATAATACTTAATTGTTCATTTGTCAAATTGAGCTCGCCAATCTTTTCAAGAAGGGAGAACCTAGATTCAGCATCAATCTTTATCGTTTGAACCTCTTGAATGATTTGGTTAACATCTAAAGCATCTATTTGATCTATTTGTGTTTCTTGTACAACAGACAAACCTACTTGATCATCTAAAAACTCAATCAATTCATATACTTTTCTATTTTTTAATTCAGAAACATCTGACAATAAACGATCCATAAATGCATCCATATCAAAAGATGTTGTAATTCCAGTTGTAAAATAAGTTTTTATTTCATCTTCAATCATTGTATAATTCGAGGTTGAAACTGTAAAATACGCTTGATTATCAGTATCTTTTGTTATTTGATCTAAAGTTTGATTGATGTCTAAATCAAGAAAATCTAAATCCAACTCTAACGTATAATCTTGGTACTGTATTCTATAATCAACATAATCTTTCCATAAATCAATTTGATTTTCAATTATTACAGCATATTCATTTTCTTCATAATTGCCCAGATAAATGAACCCTATACTTGTCTGATCTACTGCTTTACCAAAACTAAAAACTGCGAGTGTCATACCCGCAAACGTTATGGATAATAGTAAAACGATGAGTGTGATCGTGAAATATATATTCCTTTTAAATAATTGTTTGAATCTACCCAATTTCATCACCTCTATTTATGATTATTATACCAAATGTATGGTTTAAAAGTGTTGTTTTTATTGAAATTAAGAAAATCTTAAGATAGTAATCCCCCTTTTAATGAAACGAATGCAAAGATTTATATTATAATGAAGGTGTAGAAGAAAAGAGGTGACTGCATGATAAAGAAACTTAATCACCATGGTTTTACCGTCTTAGAAGCGGTTGCTTCTGTTTTTATCATCTCTTTAGTTTTAACTACAATCGTATCAATCGTTATTAATGTTAGAAATCAAACTGAAGCAACAAATCAAAGAATTATAGCAACTGAGGTTGCTTCAAGAATTAGAGATGATCTCGTAAATAATAATGTTTATGACGATATCATCGCATGGCAAAACAGCAATGCAATCACTGTTACTTCTACAAACTGCAGTACATTAAAT
>PGXI01000026.1 GCA_002839125.1 Tenericutes bacterium HGW-Tenericutes-5 | reverse complement strand
AGAACAAGTTAATACGCAATTAAAACGCGTTCCTCGAAAATTACCAAAACTTATTTTAGCTGATAAGTTTAATATTGAAGATTTTACCTACGAGGATATTACTTTAGAAGCTTATAATCCTCATCCAACTATTAAAGGAAAGGTTGCTGTGTAGAAAAAATGATTAGTATGATATTTGCTATGGACCCTACGGGGTTAATTGGAAAAAATAATGATTTACCTTGGGATTACCCAGAAGATTTACAGTACTTTAAATACGTTACCTTAAACAAAACCGTTTTAATGGGTGTTACCACTTTTGAATCAATTGTTCAAAGGTTAAATAAACCATTACCAAACCGTAAGTCAATCGTGGCTTCTTTAGATAATTATTCTTATCCAGGAGTAGAAGTAATCAATGATTTAATCGGATTTTTAAAGAAACCACATAACGAAGAAATATTTGTGATTGGCGGAAAAACTATCTATGAAATAGCTTTTCCTTATGCTGATAAACTATACATTACCCACATCAAGAAAGTTTTTGAAGGAGATACTTACTTAGATTTTGACCTTTCAGATTTTAAACTAGTTAAGTCCGATGACAATGAAGAATTGACATTTGCAGTTTATGAAAGGATAAAATAAGTCCTATGATACTATTAATCCAACTGATTCTTTCAATAAGCCTTACTATTATATTTGCTGTTGATATAAGAATGCAACTTGAGATTATTGACGTTTTTAAGGTTCTTTTAATGTTTTTGGGAGTAAATTTAGCAATAATTCTATTAGTTCTTATTATCTTTATTATTTTAATTTACGCAACTTCAAAATCAGCCCCTAGTAGCATAAAAAAACACAAAATGTTTAACTACTTTAATCATTACATTTTCAACTTTTTATTTAGAGTGAAACCAATTGTTATCGGTAAAGAAAACCTTCCAAAAGACAATAATTTTGTTGTGTATTCTAATCATGTAGAGTATACTGATCCTTTCTATATTAAACAGGTTTATAAAGATTACCCTCTATCATTTATTTCTAAAGAAGAACTCTTTAAAATTCCTTTGGTAAAAACAATTATGAAAAGTATAGGTTGTGTTCCATTATCGAGAAAAGCTGGAGATAGGCAAGCATTACAGGCCGTATTACAGGCAATAAATCAAGTTAAAGCTGGACAACCGATTGCTATTTTCCCTGCTGGAACTAGAACTCACAGCAATTCTATGAATGACTTCAAACCAGGTGCCTTTAAAACTGCTCAAAAAGCTAAGGCAGATATTTCTTTAGTTGTTCTCTATAATTTTCATAAAACAATTGAAATCTTTAAATGTTTTAAAGCGAAGATATATTTAAAAGTATTACCAGTAATAACATATGATGAATACAAAGATTTAGACACTAATGGTATTAGTGATTTAGCTTATTCAAGAATCAAAGAAGAATTAGAAACTTTTAAAGAAATTTAGTAAAAATTGTAATAAAATTCAAATTTTTTCTGTTTAGCTTTCTTGCAAACTCTGCTGATATGTTTTCTTAAACCAAAAGTTAAAAAAACATTAAGAAAATTAAAACTATAAAAAAACTTAGTTTGAAACTATCCCATTAGTAAGGTCGTGATAATTAATGAATTTTGAATTAGAAATAATCAAATGGCTTCAAAGTTACAGAACCCCTTTCCTTGACAAACTATTTGAACTTTTTACTATCTTTGGTGAAGAGTTAGTTGTAATTGCAATTCTTGGTGGCATTTATTGGTCTATCAACAAAAAAGTGGGTGAAAGACTAGGCATAACCGTTTTTATTTCATTAGGCTTAAACAGTCTTTTAAAAGCGATATTCATTCGTTTAAGGCCATTCATGGTAGATTCAGAAATCACTAATCTTAGGCCTGAAACATCCGGTGGATATTCAATGCCATCTGGTCATACTCAATCAGCTTCAACCGTGTTTTTTGGAGTTTATCAATTCTTTAAGAAGCAATATCTTCTAATCATTGCCATAGTTATTACTTCCTTAGTAGCTATCAGTAGAATGTATATCGGTGTTCATTACTTAACTGATGTTTTAGTAGGAGCATTTCTAGGGATTATTATTACTTACTACTTAGCTAAATACTTAAGTAAGAAAGAAGACTTAACAAAGATTTATAACTTTATCTTAATTATAAGCATTGTAGCTTTAATTGGATTATTTATCTATAACTTAATTAATTTAAGTGGTACAACTTTTGACTCAAACACTTTCTACTTCAATACGGAAGCATTAGCAAAAATGATTGGAACACTTATTGGCTTTGTCTTAGGTGTAAGGGTCGAGAAAAAGTATGTCAATTTTTCTAATCACAATCACCTATTAAAAAACATCTTAAGATTTGCATTAGGAATAGCAGTAGTAATGGCAGTTAGAATTGGTCTAAAAGAGTTATTTCTAGTAATTGTTAATCCAGAAAACTTAGTTGAAGATCAAATGTTCTTAAGCCTATTAGCTAGTTTCCTAGATTTTCTTAGATATGTTATAATGGTTATAGTAGGTATTGGTATCTATCCATTACTATTTAAAAAAGTAAATATATAAAAGAGGAGTAAAAAATTTATGAATATTATTAACAACACGCTGTATGACAAGGACCTAATTTTAAGATACAATAAGTTTTATGCCGGTTCATACATGGTCAAGAATTTTATTGTCATTACCGTAATATCAATTGCATTTATTATCTATATGTTGATTCAACAAGAATGGGCATATGCCGGTATACTAGTGGGAATACTAGCACTATATTACCTTTTAACTCTTGGAATGCAGAAACTTACAACTAATAGAATGCTTAAGCGCTCACCATTAGTAGACAATCCAATGACCCAAACCTATGTGTTTCTAGAAGAAAGCTTCTCAGTCACAAATGTAAAAAGTTATAACGTCGACTATAAAGACATCCAAACAGTTAAAAAAGCTAAAGATTTCTATATGATTCAAACAAGTGATCGTAAAACCTACATTGTTGATTTCAAAGGTTTCGAGAAAGAAGAAGATATCTTTACTCTAGGGAATTTCTTTAATCAAAAATTAAATTTAAAGATGAAACTACAATAAATAATAGACAGCTGCTTTAATATGCAGCTGTTTTTTTATATTTTTAATTTCCTATTGAATTAATATACCATATAGTATATACTAGGTAGTATAATTTGGAGGTTGAAAATGAAATTTAATGATAAGACACAAATTTTACTGTCAATTCCAGAGCTCTTTAAAGCCTCAATAGAGGAGTTTTCCAGTAAATCGTTCACACAAGCTTCAACTAATGAGATAATCAAAAATAGCAATATCAATAAAGGTAGTTTCTATTACCGATTCACCAATAAAGAAGAACTATTTATCGCACTTGCTGATCATATTATCGTCACTCAAATTGACCTTTTCAATCAACGAAATATAAGTTTGAATAATATTGATTCCTTGAACGATGTTTTATTTGAACTCTTTTACAATCTATATTTATTAAACAATCACAATTCTTTATTCTATAGTTTTATCACGAAACACTTATATGACATTGATTCCATTAACTTGATAAAATCAAATGCTATTGAGCCCTTAATCTTTAGATTTAGAAACAAAATTAATACTTTTAGTACTATTTCTAATTTTCAATATATCTCCATTTTGAATGATAATCTCTATCAAAATTTTCCTGACATTCTATTAAAATCCGCAAACATTGAAAAAGACTTAAGATCATTCATTGATTTTGTTCTTGTTAAAAAAGAAAACACTAAGATTAACACAAATTTTAACTTAAAGAATTTTTATCCTGAAGAATCCTTAACATATTTAATCACTGAAAAAAATCAAGACCTTGTCTTTAGTGACAAGTTTCATCTTCTCAGTACATATTACATAAATTATAAAAATGTATATAAAAACTTAAAGAAGATGTCTGGATTACATAGTAATGTAACCTTAAACAAATTATTAATTAATCTAATAAACAAAAGTTTTAAAGACATATCTCACTTAAATGTTCTTTTTAATGAGAAATATACTAAGTTGTATAAATTTGATAAAGAATTTCGAATAATTATCTTGATTCTAATATATCTTTCATTAAAAGAAGTTGATTTCATCGTTATCGATACAACTATTAATTTACTTTCAGAAACATCTCAGGAAACGATTTTACACCAGATATTGCCAATTTTATCTAAAACTAGTAAAATAGTAGTGTTGAGTGATTTCTTTGAACTAGATAATAATTACAAAGATTTATATATAATTGATAACTTAAATCAAATACGTAAATTAGATTACGCAAAAATAAAATCCAATTATGAAAATAACTATGAATTGACACAAATATCAAAAGGAAAATTTACTTATAAAGTTTTAACTCGAGAAGAACTAACAGACTTTTTAAAAGATGAGGATAATATAACTAATCTTCAACAAATAAAACTACTTACAAAAATTGATTATCAAACAATTATCAGAAATGAGGTATTACAATGAAAAATTTTAAAGAGGTTTTTAAAAACGATTGGAAGAATCTCTGTAAATACCGGATTTTCCATATGATAATAATCGTTTCGATTATTTTCGCTCTAGCAATGGGATTTTTCCCAGAAATTAATCCTTTACTTTTTATTTATTTATCATTATTCATTATCCCTGTAATTAGCCATTCAATAACACTATTTATTGAACAAGAAGAAGATACTTTATTTCCTATATCACAAGAAAAACGAAGAATTTACCAAGTCCTGCCAGCTAAATTATTAAGTGCAATTTCCCTGCAACTAATACCATTACTTTTCTACATATTAATCTTCATATTTGTTTTGCACGTTAATTTCTCAATTATCCTATTTATCCTTACCTATATTTTAAGCCTAAGCCTTCATATGGTTATTGCTTACTCCATTACAATCATTGCTAAGTCCCATATTTCTATGTCTTTAAGCTATATTGGCTATATAATAATCTTTTCTTTGATTCCTTTCATTTACTTAATGAACCTAATGCCAGAAGGACTAGATTATCTATTTATCTTTTCGCCAGCATATTTAGCGCATGTACTTTTTGATAATATAACCTTTGGTTATTTATTTTCCGACAAACTCTTAATTGTCTTAGCATCATTACTACAAGTAGCTATCTTGACGGTATTAGTATTATTTATAATTGTTCCTTATTACCGAAAAGATTTAAATAAAAATTTAAGGGGATAATATGATTAGATATTTTGAGACTGAAAAAGTATTTCATCTTCAAACGAAAAATACTTCATATATATTAAATATATTACCAAGTCTTCACCTTGGTAATTTATACTACGGAGCTAAAGTGGATGAAATTACCGATTACAAAAACCTCATCCTAAAAAATAACATCGAAGTAGGTTCACAAGTCATTTATGAAGAAAAAGATAAAACCTTCAACCTCAATACATCATTTCTAGAACTTTCTACCTTTGGCAAAGGTGATTTTCGTGAACCGATGTGTCATTTCAGGTTAAATGATGGTTCAAGACTAACTGATTTCAAGTATAAATCCCATAAAATATTACTCGAAAAGCCGCTCCTTAAAGGGCTTCCTGAGGTTAGAACAAAAGATAACGAAACTTTAATCATCACTATGTTTGATCAAGTAAATAATATTTCTATTGACCTTTATTACACTGTACTTATCAATGAAGATATCATAGTAAGAAGAGCAGTTATTATTAATAATTCTGGAAATGATATTTTAATCGAAAAAGCTCTAAGTATGAATCTTGATCTTAATAATAAAGATTACTGTTTAACTACCTTTGATGGAGCTTGGATTAAAGAAAGACAACTAAACACACAAACAATCAATCCCGGAATAATTAAAATCGATTCGAAAAAAGGTGTTTCATCAAGTGATCACAATCCTTTTATAATTCTTCATACGAACAAAACAACCGAAGATTCAGGCGATTGTTTCGGTTTTTCACTAATCTATAGCGGAAGTTTTGAATGCATTATTGAAAGAAACCCTTTTTCAATGATAAGAGTACAAATGGGTATTAACTCTTTTGATTTCTTCTGGCAATTAAAACCAAATGAAGAATTTATTACACCTGAAGTTTGTCTTTCATATAGCAACCAAGGCTTCAACAAGTTATCGCAATCAATTCACAATCTAATAAACAATCATATAATCAAACCGGACTATTCAGGCAAAGAGCGTCCGGTTTTATTTAATAACTGGGAAGCAACTATGTTTGATTTCAATCAAAGAAAACTATTAAAACTTGCAAAAAAAGCTAAGAAACTCGGAATTGAATTATTTGTTCTAGATGATGGATGGTTTGGTCACAGGAATGATGATACATCATCTTTAGGTGATTGGTTCGTAAATAAAAAGAAATTACCCCTCGGTATTAATAAATTAGCCCAAAAAATCAATGATTTAGGATTGGATTTTGGTATCTGGGTTGAACCAGAAATGATAAACTATGACTCCTTAATTTATAAGGAACATCCTGATTGGGCAATTAAACACCCTAATTTTAAGCCAAGTCTTGGCCGAAATCAACTAATCCTTGATTTAAGTAAAGAAGAAGTTGTAGATTATTTATACGATGTACTAGCGAAACTATTTTCTGAGAATAATATCAAATATTGTAAATGGGATATGAATAGGAATTTTTCAGATCTTTATACAACCGGTTTTGACTCTTTAAACCAAGGGAAACTCATTCATAGTTACTATCTAGGGCTTTACAACCTTTTAGAAAGACTAACAAATAATTTTCCGAATATTCTTTTTGAATCATGTGCATCGGGTGGTAACCGTTTTGACTTAGGGATGCTCTATTATATGCCTCAAATCTGGACCTCAGATAATACCGATGCCTATAGCAGATATCTCATTCAATCAGGTACCTATTTTGGATATTCACAATCAGTTATGGGTAACCATGTCTCAGATATTCCCTCCGCTCAAGTTATCCGCAAAACCCCACTGGAAACCAGATTCAATCTCAGTGCTTTTGGCTTATTAGGATATGAACTAGACATCACCAAGCTTACTCCTTTTGAAACAAAAGTAATTAAAAAGCAAATAGCTTACTATAAAACTCATCGAAAAATATTCCAATTCGGTGATTTATATCAGTTGAAAAATCCTTTTAAAACTAATGCATTAGAACTTGTGGTAATGGCCAAAGATAAGTCTAAAGCCATCCTCGGAACTTTCCAAATTCTCCAAGAACCAAGTATGTGTTATGACGTCTTTAAGTTACCAATGCTCGACAAAAACAAAACGTACAAAATAACAAAAAGAGAACAATTCTTTAATCTTGATATGTTCGGTCATTTAATTAAACATGCATTGCCAATTAGACTTAATTCTAAGGGACTATTATTTCATCTTTTAAAAAACCGTTATTTGTTTAAAACAGAAGAGGATACTGTAATAGTAAAAGGTGATATCTTAGTAAACAATGGATTTATTCCGAAACAAAGATTTATTGGTACTGGTTACAATGAATCCATAAGATTAATGGGAGATTTTGGTTCTAGACTTTATTATATAGAGGAGATAAAATCATGAGAAAAAAAGTAAGTTTAAATTATAATTGGTATTTCACCCCGAATTTTCATGAAAAATACCTAAATAAAAACTTCGAGTATCAAACTTGGGAACAAGTAGATATTCCCCACACTATGAAGCTTTTACCATTAAATTACTTCAATGAACAAGAATACCAGTTTACTGGTTTTTACACTAAAGAGCTAAACTTAACAAAAGAAGACTTAAACTATCAACTATTTCTTAAGTTTCATGGAGTTATGAATAGAACAACTGTTTATATAAATAATCAAGAGGTCTTTATAAACGAAGGTGGATATATTCCTTTTACCATTGAAATTAATGACTTTGTCCTCGAAGGACAAAACATCATTAAAGTAAAGGTCGAAGGTCAAGAAATCCAAGATATCCCGCCTTTTGGCAATTTAGTAGATTATTTAGGTTTTAGTGGTATATATCGCGAAGTTTTCCTGGAAAAACTTCCGAAGATTCATTTTGATATCGTTCACCTCTTCGCTGATGATGTTAATGTAATTAATCAACAAAAGATGCTTTTAAACTTAAAACTTAAAATAAATGATCCAGCTAATTCTTATAATATTAAATTGAAATTATTCGATGACACTAATTATACTTTTGAACATACTTTTGAAGAAGAATTTATTGAAAAAGGTATTCTATCTATTGAACTCGATGAAATTATTAGATGGGATATAACAAATCCCAAACTTTATAATATCCAAATATCACTACTTAAGGACAATCAGACGCTTGACATTGTAACTGAGAGATTTGGATTTAGAAGTTTGATGTTCACGGAAAATGGCTTTCTATTAAACAACAAATTAGTTAAGCTAATGGGTCTAAATCGGCATCAATCATATCCATATATAGGCTATGCTGCGCCAAAATCTCTTCAAGAACTTGATGCAGAGATTTTAAAAGACTTGGGCTGTAACATAGTTAGAACCTCACATTACATGCAAAGCGATCATTTCTTAAATCGATGTGACGAATTAGGAATTCTAGTTTTTGAAGAGATTCCGGGTTGGAATTACATCGGTAACGACCATTTTCAAAAACTTTCCCTTATTAATCTAGAAACAATGATTAATCACCACTTTAATCATCCTTCAATTGCACTTTGGGGTGTGAGAATCAACGAGTCAAAAGATCTTGATGAATTCTATGAGTTAACCAACGAATTAGCCAAAAGTCTTGATCCTTCAAGACAAACCGGTGGAGTCCGTAACTTCAAGAAAAGTCATCTTTTAGAAGATGTTTATACTTATAATGACTTCTCCCATGTCGGTGATAATGATGGTTTAGAAAACCCGAGAAAGGTATCCGGTCAAATCTGCCCTTATTTAGTAACCGAATACAACGGTCATGTCTTTCCTACAAAGAAGTTTGATAGTGAAGTAAGACGAATTGAACATTCTTTAAGACATTTAAATGTCATTGAATACTCTCATTACTATAATACTACCTCTGGAGCTATTGGCTGGTGTATGGCCGATTATAATACTCATTTTCAGTTCGGTTCAAATGATAGAATTTGTTATCACGGAGTTTTAGATATCCATAGACTAGAAAAATACGCAGCATATGCCTACAAGTCTCAAAGAGATCCCAAAGAAGAAACAGTTCTATTTGTCGCCAGCAATCTAATACCAGGAGACTATGATCTTTTAACCCTTCCAGAAATAGTAGTTTATACAAACTGTGATTATATCAAAGTCTATCGCGATAATAATTATATCGGTACTTTCTCTGGCGATATCGAAAATTACGAGTATTTACCACATCCGCCAATAATCGTTAATGATGTAATCGGAGAAACACTAGAAAACTTGGAAAATTACAAACCAAAAGACGCAAAAAGAATTAAAAAAGTATTATTAAGTTTTAAAAAGAATGGTTATAATCTTCCTCTAAAAGACAAATTAACCGCTTTTAACCTCTTATCGAGAAAAGTTATTAATATGAATGATGCCATGGAACTATTCATGAAATATCTAGGCAATCAAGAAAAAACGCCTACTAACTGGCGGTTTGAAGGTTATATACAGGAAGAGTTAGTAAAAACTATTGATAAGGGTCAAATGATGGAATCGAGTATTTTAGTTGAACCGCAAAAACAAAAATTACTTCATGATTTAACTTATGATATGATTAGAATCGCTATTAAAGCAGTAGATCAATATAACAACATCCTTGATTACAGCAATGAATCCTTCACAATTGAAACATCTAGTTCCCTTACTTTAATCGGTCCTAAAAATCAGGCTTTAATTGCTGGTAGTACTGGTATTTACGTCAGAAGTAATTACCCTGATAAAGAAGCTTATGTAAAACTAATATTTAACAATTACGAACCAAAAACAATCAATTTAACAATTGAAAAAGGAATCCTGGACTAATCCAGGATTCCATTATTTATTAAGAATGTATAAACAATATAATTTGGAATGGCAAAAGAAAATTCATCGCTATCTTCAAGCCCCCAAGCATTAACGCCTAAAAGATTACCATCGATATCAACTAGCGCACCACCACTAGAGCCATTGGCAATAGTTGCATCATGATAGATTACTTTAAAACCAACGTTTTCTAAATTCTCCATTGACTTAAACTCTCCAAAAGTTACGTTATTGACAACTGTACTCGGATTTCCCACTGCGAGAACAATCTCACCAACGTTAAACTTATAATATAACCTTTGGTAAATATCAATGATACTGACTTCAGAGCGAGAATTCTTAGAAAATTTTAATACAGCTAAATCATATTCCTCACTAGTAACAAGCAATTCAGCTGAATGAAATTCCGTATCTTCAAAAGTTTTAATCTCATAATCGACATCAAATTCTGACTCAACTACATGATTATTTGTTATGGCATAGTAAAAATCATCATCTTCATGAAAAATGAAACCAGACCCCATACTCAAAACATCTCTTTCAATACCGCCACCCCATGGTAAAAGAGGGTTATATAGAACGGTATTAACTTGAATATTCGCATGTCTAATATGGTTTTTAGTACTCAATAGAATATCATTATACTCATCAATGTCATCTAACTTATAAGTCAGGGAATCATATATCTCAAAACTATTGTATTCACTCTCTTCAAAAGTAATAGTTCCATCGATACTAGTTCTAAGTGTAGTAGTTTGAGTTTCTGTAAAAATATCAAAGAATGGAAAATAGACCCGGTCACAAGCTACTAAAAATAGACTCAAGAAAAAGACTAACGATAATTTAAATATTCTCTTCAAGTTTTATCACCCGCTCTCAATTATCATATATATTATATAATTTTCTTCTTATTTTTTCTAGTCAAATGACGAAGTATAAAAACAAAACGTTTTCATCACCAACAAATTTATGTTACCAAATTGAGATTTTTTACTATTATTTACAAAAATTTTTGCAAAATATATAAGCATTACCCGTATATATAGTATAATATTCTTGAAATATATATAACAAAAGAGGAGTGATTTTATGTTTTTAGCATCGTTTGATGTAGGAATCTTGTTTTCTTTAAACTTGATTTTTTATATTGTTTTAGGTTTAGCAGTTTTATTTGGTTTTTTAAGCGGTCTTAAAAAGTCCCTTTATAAACTAATAACAATGGCTATTTTTTACATATTATTCTTTGTAACCTTGAATTTGGTTGTAGGAATAATTTGGACAGCAGACTTATCATTTTTAGGTCCAATATTAGGAGATAATATCGATCCTAGCTTAGCTAGCTTCACATCTTTTGAAGCAAGCTATCAAGATGTATTCGCTCACTTTTTAGGATCAGAAATTGATTTATCACAAATGTCTGAAGAGTTTATGATAATGACAGCTGGAATTATTCAATTCGCTATTAAAATCGTTTGGACAATTCTTTATTTTACCGTTATCCTAATAATCTACAAATTTATTTGCTTTATCATCAGAATTATCTTCTTTAAAACTAAAAAAGGCGCTAACAAGATGCGTGGGCTTGGGGCTATAGTCGGTGCGGCTAATGGTCTAATGGCAATTTTTATAATGCTTATCGTTATGGGCGGAACAATATCTATTCTTGATAGCATGAGCTCTCTTATGGAACAATTCGCTACGGAAGAAGATTCCACCCAGACTTTAAACTATATTCCAAGAGAAAATCTTTATGAAGCAAACTATACGCTTCTTGCTGAACCAACCGATCCCGGCGATAATCCTTTAAATGATCCGATGGTCCAAGATGCACTAGAAATCTTAAACCAAATGGTTGAAGAATACAATTCTAACATCTTTGTAAAAGCAGCTAACGCAATTCAAGTGAAATCAGTGATTGATGAAGACGTTACTGTGCCTATGCATATTAACCTTTTTGATAGCGTACTATCATTCGAGTATAAAGAAACTCAAGTAGCGTTTCGTTATGAACTAGGTGTTTTCGCTGAAGCTTTTGCGGTTTTTGCACAATCAGAGTATATGGAAACTGAAAACATAGCTGATATTAAAGGTGATGAAATCAGAGATTTATTTGCAATCATTGCAAATTCAAAATTGATTATATCAGCAGTACCAATAGCAATTGAATATGCAGCAATCGAATTTGAACAAGAATTACCTTTTGAAGTTGAAACTCTCTATGACGGGACAATCGACTTTGAAGAAGAATTAGCCACTATCGGTGTCATAGCTGGTCAATTATTTGATATATTAAATGGCGCAGGTTTTATAGCTGGAGAAGGCGATGTATCCCAGATTGAAGTAACAGGTGAAACTGTTACGGACATCTTTGCAAATATTGCCGGATCTGAAGTTATAACTGTAATTATTGAAACTGTACTTTTCCCTATGTTACAAGACTCTGATGGACAAGTTTCTGCAATTATTGTCGTTCCAGAAGATTTAGATTTAGAAGCTGAAATTATCGCTCTAGGAGAAATCTTCGCCGAAGTAGTAGAGGCTGATCTTGACTTTGAGGCTCTTACTGGTGGAAATGTATCAGAAACTATCAAAACTTTGGCACAAGTTGACTTAACTATTCTATTAGAATCAAGATTAGTTACTGAAGCTTTAATTAATATCCTAAGCGGTAATGCGGGAATAGATGGTATTGATTTCTTTACAATTCCAGCTGATATCGTATGGAAAGACTCTGAAGATGCAGTAGGTGAATTAAGACAAATATTAGAAGCTGTAAATGCTTTATTGGAAGTATCTGAAGATATAAATCTTGAAGATTTAGACCTTTCCATTATCGCAGATATGGACAGTGAAACAATATCTACTTTCTTTGAATCATATGTAATCAGAGCTACAGTAACAGATTTAATCAAAGAAATGCCTATGCAAGACATGGCATTAATCTTCCCAGATGTTGTCTTCGATGAAAATGGTTATTTTACTGAAACTGAACTTATAAATGTTGCTGAAGCAATTAAATTAATTATTGTTATTGGCGAAGAAGAAACAACCTTTGATCCAAATAAAATTCTCCAACTTACTGATCCTGAAGTTGATACTTTGTTTGCTTCAGATATCCTTTATGCAACAGTAGGTAACTACTTCAATACAGTTGATACAACCACATTTGTAGTACCACAAGTAGTAAATACAACAATAGATGTCGATGGAGTTCCAGTTGATGTAGTAACCAAAGAAGAACTAAAAAACGTCTTTAAGGCAATTAGTACTTTAGCTCTAGAAAGTTTTGATGGAGTTGAATTTGATGCATCCTATATCAATCGTTTAGAAAACGAGACTCAAGATGACATTGATGAAGACAAAATTAATACGATTTTAGATTCCTTAATCATCTACGCAACCCTATCTGATGTTGTAATCGGTTTGGATAAGAGTGTTGGTGGACAACTAGTAATTCCTGATAAAGATGTCGAGAATAACGATATTATTACTCTTGAAGGTGATGTATATTATATTGCCAGAACCGAGGTAATTAACGTATTTAGAGCAATGTACTCAATCAATATTACTGATTTTAATACCATTAATTTAGAAGATACAACGCTTTTAAAAACAAACTTTGATGTTTTAATTGATTCCGCTATTATCCATGCAACTATATCAGATGTAATTTTAAACATTGGTTCAACTGTAATCGTTCCTGAAAGAGATTCAAACAATGTTCCTATACTTGTTACTACATCAGATACATACATTATCGAATCTGAGCTTAATGCCATGATTGATGGTTTAGATCTATTAGGTGTTACAGATCCTAATAGTTTCCAAAACTTCACTTTTGCAAATTTAGATGATGACACAAAACGTTATCAACTAATGGATTCAGCGATTCTTCATGCAACAATCACTGATCAATTATTAAATCTAGATGAC
>PGXI01000139.1 GCA_002839125.1 Tenericutes bacterium HGW-Tenericutes-5 | reverse complement strand
CTTCAAAACTAGCGATGTTAAAAGCTTTAAGTTATTTAAAAACAAAACCTGATTTTATTTTAAGTGATGCAATGCCATTAACAGAACAAGATATACCTTTTGAAGCAATTATCAAAGGGGATAGTCTCTCTGCTTCAATCGCTGCAGCTTCAATAATAGCAAAGGTAAAAAGAGATGAAATAATGGAGAAGTTTGCACGAATCTATCCAGGATATGGCTTTGAGAAACATAAAGGATATCCCACAAAATTACATCTTGAAAAATTGTTTGAATTAGGGCCATGCCCTTTGCATAGAAAAACTTATCGACCTGTTAAAGAATGTTATTTAAAACAGATGAACTTGGAGGACTACTTATGAAATATAAAGCTGTAATTTTTGATTTAGACGGGACACTTCTTGATACTATTGAAGATATTAAAATAACCATGAATAGAGCTTTAGCCAGATATGATTATCCACAATTTTCCACTGAAGAATACAAGTATTTTGTTGGAAAAGGTGTGGATAATTTAATTAAACAAGTAATTAAAGCTGGAAGAATTAATAATCAAGCTTTTGACAACCTTAAGAAAGATTATTATGAAATATATCAAGAACAATCAATTATCAATACCAAGATTTATGATGGTATTAATGAACTAATATTAAATTTGAAACAAATGAATATTTCAGTAAATGTTTTATCCAATAAACCACACGTACAAACTATAGAGGTAATTGACCACTATTTTAAAAAGGGCACTTTTGATTTGGTTTATGGGAAAAAAGAAGAGTTTTTGCCAAAGCCCGATGCAAGTAGTGCTTTAGATTTGATAAATGCTTTGAATATTAAATCTGAAGAAGTATTATATATCGGTGATACAGAAACCGATATGTTGACGGCAACTAATTCCGGTTTTTACAGTGTTGGCGTATTATGGGGCTTTAGAAAAGAAATTGAATTAGTTCAAGCTGGGGCCAACAAAATTGTAAGCCATCCTCTAGAAATTCTTAATTTACTTTAAAACATTTTGGTTTTAAAAAAGCGAGTTTATATTGAATAATCTTATAAAGATTATAATTGTATTTGAACTGTAAATTTGCTATAATTGTAATGATATAAACGATAGAAGGAGTGATGAAATTGAAAATTGCTATTGGAGCGGATCATGCTGGTTTCGAGTATAAACAAAAAATAGCTAAGTATCTCATTAACCAAGAACATGAAATCATGGATTTTGGAACAGACTCTTTAGATGCAACAGACTATCCTGACTATGCAGTTTTAGTCGCTAAAGCCGTAAGTATGGGAAAAGCAGATTTCGGTATCTTAATCTGTGGGACTGGAATTGGGATGAGCATTGCAGCAAACAAAGTCAAAGGTGTGAGAGCTGCGGTTGTATCGACAAGGTTTACTGCTGAATCATCTAAGACTCATAATCATGCAAATGTCATTACCTTTGGATCACGAGTTAACTCAATAGAAGAAGTATTGTCTTTCTTACAAACTTATATGCAAGCTTCATATTCGGAAGATACAAGACATATAGCAAGAGTTGAAAAAATAGGAAAGTATGAGAATGAAAATGAGTAAAGTTGTAGTT
>PGXI01000025.1 GCA_002839125.1 Tenericutes bacterium HGW-Tenericutes-5 | reverse complement strand
GGTCAATTACTAAAGCTTGATTGTCTTTGGCCAATAAATAGGTATTTACATCCATATTCTTGCTGGCAAACTTTCTGATATTTATCATTTTACTAAATAACACGCTCCAAACATTCCGGCTTCATTTCCTAAAGTCGCGATTTCAAAATTCGTATGTGAAATAAACGGTACTACCAAAGGATAATAGAATTTAGTTATTTTATCAATAATGAAGTTTCCAGCATTGGAAATTCCTCCACCAATAATAAAGATATCCGGATTTATAATATATGTTACTTTAGCTAGTACTCTAGCGAGATACTCCATCGATTTATCGATAATTTCCGTAGCTAATTCATCTCCAGCTTTAGCAAAATCGATCACTTTCTTAGCGCTGAATTCAGGATACCTTCTTAATTTTGAAGGTTTATCTGAGATTTTTAAGTATTCTTTTGCAAGCCTTACTATCCCTGTTGCTGAGGCTACTGTTTCTAAACAACCTTTTTTTCCGCAGTTGCAATCGAGGTTGAATAAATCATCAATATAGGTGTGACCTATCTCGCCGGCAACACCATTGATGCCGTCAACAACTCGTCCATCGATAATCACGCCACCACCAATTCCAGTTCCTAATGTTACCATAAATGCATTAATATAACCACTGGCTACACCTTTGTAGATTTCACCAGCTGCGGCTAGATTAGCGTCATTTGCGACTCTAACGATGATATTTGAATCGCCAATCAGTTCTTTAAATTCTTTTACGATATCTTTTTGACCCCAACCAAGATTAACACAGCTAAAAATCATGTTTTTTGCTACAGGTCCTGGAACGCCAATACCGATGCCTCGAACTTCATCAATATTGAATTTCTTTTTGATATGATCGGCTATCTCGGGTAAGATATGTTCGCCTCTGTTGTTTTTATTGGTTTTTAAACCGTCAATTTGGATTAGATTACCGTCCAAGTCAAATAACCCAATTTTGATTGAAGTCCCACCGATATCAATACCTAAATTATATTTTTTCATAACAACCTCATTTTTGTATAAAGAAAAAGTATCCAATAGGATACCAAATCATACGATTATTTTTTCTCTTTGTGTACAGTTTGTTTGCGACACGTAGGACAGTATTTTTTTACTTCCATTTTATCTGGGTGTGTCTTTTTGTTTTTAGATAGTTGGTAATTTTCTGAATTACATTCAGTACATTTCAAAGTAAATTGAACTCTCATAAACACTCCTCCATTCAATACTATTCTATTCTATAATTTATGAGTGAAAAAATCAAGCATTTTTGACTTCAAATCCCTAATAAATTTTATTTGCTTAATAAAGCCTAAAATTAAAGCTTTAAAAATAATACGCCGCTATGTTTAGCAGCGTATATTTAACTAAATTACTCTTACCTTATTAATGCCTTCAATACTTTCCAACGCTTGGATTAGTGAATTTGGAACTTCAATATTTAAATCCGTACAGTAGAAAGCGTATTCGCCTTTAACTTTCGAAATCTTATTAGTTATTGAAGTTTCAAAGGCTGCAAGGAATTTTTCAATTTCTCTAGCGATTGTTGGTTGATTCTTCGCGAGAACAATAATTCTCGATGTCGATGAAAGATTTTCTAATTTTACATTTGGATAGTTTACTGAATTAATTATTTCACCTTTTTCAACATAAGCCATTAATTGTTTTACAGCCATAATTGCACAGTTATCTTCTGACTCTTCGGTAGAAGCGCCTAAGTGAGGAAAAGCTATAACATTATCCATGTTAGCGACGAAATGGTTAGGGAAATCAGTAACATATTTCTTAACTATTTTTTCATCAATCGCATTCTTTAAATCTTCATTATGCACTAATAAATCTCTAGCAAAGTTTAACAAAACCACACCAGGTTTAAGCATTTTGAACACTTCTTTATTTATCATTTCTTTAGTTGATTCTAGAAGTGGTAAATGTAGAGAAATATAATCAGCGACTGGATATGATTCTTCTAAAACATTGTTGATTTCGATATCATGATTTAATAGAGCTTTTGCTTCATCTGATAGATACGGATCATATCCGATTACCTTTAAACCAAGGTCACTAGCTGCATTAGCAACTTTTCCACCAATAGCTCCTAAACCGATAACTAAGATTGTTTTTCCAAGAATTTCGGTTCCGCCAAAAGCACTTTTAGCTTTTTCGATTGTTTTTAGAATATCTTGGTCTTGTTTGTTATTTCTTACCCAATCAATACCACCTACTAAGTCACGTGCAGACATTAGCATTCCGGCAATAACTAACTCTTTAACGCCATTGCTGTTAGCTCCAGGGGTGTTAAATACAACTACACCTGCATCAGCCATTTTTTCTAGAGGAATATTATTAACTCCAGCTCCAGCTCTAGCAACCGCTAAAAGATTATTATTGATTGGATGATCATGCATATTAAAACTTCTAACAAGTAATAAATCCGCATTATTTATTTCTTCAGAAATCTCATATTTTGTTGTAAAGTTATTAAGTCCTAGTGGAGATATCTTATTTAGACAACTAACTTTCATTTAGGACCTTCCTTTCGAAATCGCCCATAAATTTAACTAAAGCTTTTACGCCTTCAACTGGCATAGCGTTATAAATAGATGCTCTCATTCCACCAACAGAACGGTGGCCCTTTAGGTTTACTAAACCAGCAGCTGTAGCTTCTTTAACAAAGCGATCATTAATTTCTTCACTATCCGTTACAAAGGTAACATTCATCAATGAACGGTCTTTTTTTGCGACTGTACCTTTGAATAGTTTTGAATTGTCGAGGAAGTCATATAGAAGATTGGCTTTTTCTAAGTTCTTCTTATACATTTGTTCAACTCCGCCATTAGCTAGTAAGTGTTTAAAAACTAAGCCACATACGTAGATGCCATATGTTGGTGGCGTGTTATATAAAGAATCTTTATCTGCATGAATCTTGTAACTTAACATTGTTGGGCAGTATTCAGGAAGATCGTCTGTTAAAAGATCTTCTCTAATGATTACGATAGTTGTTCCAGCTGGACCAATATTTTTTTGGGCACCAGCAAAAATTAGTGCGAATTTTGTAACATCAAAAGGTTCACTAAGAATATTTGATGACATATCAGATACTAAGTCTTTACCTGAAGTATCAGGTAATTCAGTAAATCTTGTACCATAAATAGTATTGTTTTGACATATGAAAACATAATCTGCATCCGGGCTAACCTTAAGATTGCTTAAATCAGGAATATATGTAAAGTTTTTATCATCAGAAGATGCAATTTTATTTACTTTAAGATACTTAGCAGCTTCTTTCGCAGCTTTTTTAGCCCATTCACCGGTAACGATGTAATCAGCTACTTTGTTTTTCATCAAGTTTAAAGGAACCATAGAAAATTGTAAGTGTCCTCCACCTTGTAAAAATAACACTTTGTAGTTATTAGGGATATTCATCAATTTTCTTAAATCCGCTTCTGCATCTTTAATGATTTTGTCATAAACTTTAGAACGGTGAGACATTTCCATAACACCCATTCCACTGTTTTCATAATTAAGCATTTGTTCAGCAGCGATTTTTAATACTTCTTCTGGCAATACTGCAGGTCCAGCTGAGAAATTCCAAACTCTTTCCATAACTTTCACCTCTTTATAATATTTTTTTACCTTCGAGATAATAACGTTTTTCTTCCGCTTCTCCAAGTGAGAATGACTTACGAGGAAGAACACCGTTTTCTCTAATATAAGGTAATAATTTATCTCTTTCTAGCGCCGGCATTGTAATACCAACACAATCATAATTATTCTTTACAATCTTTTTTAAACTATCTATACCATGAACAAAATCTATTTCGGCAAATTTATTTTTTTCAAGATATTCATCAAGAATCTCTTGAATCTCTTTGATGGCAATAAATGGATTTTCTGGAACATTGATTGAGATGATTTGATCGTTATAATACACGTCAAGATTACCACTTCCATTTAACCGATGTTCTAAAATTCTAATTAATGACAAATCAGCGTTAAATAGAACTCTATGGATAGGTTCAAATGTCAAACCTTCATCATAAAGACTTATTAACTCAACTAAAGCATAACGCGCTGGGTGTGTAAGTTTAGCTTCATCTGTTAGGTTCTTCTTGATGTTTTCCCAACATACTTTAGCAGAAGCTAAGGAATGATTACCATCACCGACAATTAAGTTTAAATCATTAGGTAATTTTTCGATTTGATCTATTATCGGTTGAGTATCTATAATTTCATAACCTCTAATATATCCGCCATTCATATTTAGTTTAAAATCGTAAAGTTTTTTATAGTTTTTACGGTTTTTATATAATTTAGTAATAATGTCTTTTCCTTGATCGTCGAGTAATACTAGGACATGAGGTAGTTCAATTGGAGCATTTTCTCTGATTAGTACTCTAGGTGGAATTCTTTCCGGTACAGTTTTTTCTGTAGCAGCAATTTTTCCTTTTTTCCCGGGTTCATACTCATATTCGTCTAAATCGATAGCTAAAACTAAACCAATTCGCTTTTCAACGAATGGAGTTTGTCTTTCAACAAGTACAAAACCTTCATGTTCTTCAAAAAGACTGTTTTTCAAGTAAAGGTCCATGTTGTCGTTTACTTTACTGATCTTATGCTTCATTTCACTGTCTAAGTAAGCTTCAGGCAAGATTAAATGATATGTTGAAGGTACATTATCAACATATGATTTGAGTTTATCCCAATATTCAGGTTCCGAAGTGAACTGATCACAGGCAATTACTGCCCATTTTTCCTTGTTAATGGATTCAATAGGCAGTAAGATTTTCGGTGTGACAACAACGCTCATTAAATGATACCTTGTTCCATCATCGCATGATAAACACGCATAAATCCAGCAATGTTAGCTCCTACAACTAAGTTACGATGATCAGTGTACTTTCTAGCTTCTGTATAAGCTTTTTTAAATATTTCAGCCATGATAGCTTGTAATTTTTCGTCTACTTCTTCATAAGTCCAAGGATAATGCATAGCGTTTTGAGTCATTTCTAGACCCGATACAGCTACACCACCGGCGTTAACAGCCTTCCCAGGGGCGAATAAAATGTCAGCATGTTGCAAATATTTTGTAGCTTCAATTGTTGTAGGCATATTAGCGCCTTCAGCTACTAAGAAACAACCATTTTCAACTAGAGCTTGAGCAGCTTCTAAAGGAAGTTCGTTTTGAGTCGCGCATGGAAGAGCGATGTCGCAAGGAACTGTCCATATGTTGCTTGGATTTGAATCATAAGTTGCTGACGGACGATATTGTAAATATTCTGTTGAGAATTCAGGAGCTTTTGCTGTTAACATTTTAACTATATTTAAGTCTAATCCATTTGGATCATACACGAAACCATTGATATCTGATAAAGCAATTACCTTAGCGCCCATTTCTTGTGCTTTTAAAGCGGCATGCATACCAACTTTACCAGAACCAGAGATTATTATTCTCTTGCCTTCAACTGTATCGTTACGATAAACTCTCATCATCTCTCTAACAAAGTATAGAACTCCATGACCAGTGGCTTCAGCTCTACCTAATGATCCACCATAAGAAATTCCTTTACCAGTTAAAACACCAGTATTTTCATTACGGATTTTTCTATACATACCATATAAATAACCAATTTCTCTATAACCAACACCTATGTCTCCAGCTGGTACATCAGTGTCTGCGCCAATATGTCGATACATTTCAAGCATAAAGTTTTGACAGAAACGCATGATTTCATTGTCTGAACGTCCGCGAGGATTAAAATCAGAACCACCTTTGCCGCCTCCCATAGGAAGTCCGGTTAATGCATTCTTAAATGTTTGTTCAAACCCTAAAAACTTAAGAATTGATTCGTTAACTGATGGAGGGAAACGTAACCCGCCTTTATAAGGTCCGATTGCAGAGTTGAATTGAACTCTGTATCCGCGGTTTACATTAATTTTGCCAGTATCATCAACCCAAGTAACTCGGAATTTAACGATTCTTTCCGGTTCGATAATTCGTTCCATAATACCAAATTTTTGGATATTAGGATCGTTTTCTACGATGAAACTCATCGCCTCAAAAAATTCTTCAACAGCTTGAAGGTATTCTGATTGAGAACTATTTCTTTCTTTAGTAATCTCAAACAGATTATTTAAGTACTCATTTGTAAACAATTTATTCGCCTCACTTCTTATATTTTTTTTCGATTTTTATCCAAATCGATTGTCATCATTCGTAAAAAAAAGCATGGAAAATGCTAATTAAATCTTTCCTAAAAACACTCATCTTTCATCACTTATTTTATTGTGATTATCACAATATAGATTATACAATGAAAGCGCTTTTAAAACAAGGGTAAATTTCCTTTTTTTATTATTAGCAATTTTCTTAAATTTTATATTTTTTTATTAGCTAAAAAAGCAAAAAAGCGAGTAAAAACTCGCCTCTTTATTCAATTAAAGTTATCCAACCTTCTGGAGCCTCAATATCTCCAAAATATAATCCTAGCAATGTATCATACAGTTTACGAGTTATTGGTCCAACTTCTGTTTCACTGTAGAAAACATGTTTTGAGCCATTGTAGTCAATTCTACCAATCGGTGTAATTGCAGCAGCAGTCCCACATGCTCCAGCTTCTTTTAACTCATCAAGATTATCTATATAAACATCGCGAACTTCAGTTTTTAATCCCAAATAATGTTCTGCAATGTATAATAAGCTTTTTTTAGTGATACTTGGTAAGATACTGCTTGAATTTGGAGTTACAAAAACATTGTCTTTGGTAATGCCAAAGAAGTTTGCTGCTCCAACTTCATCAATTTTAGTATGTGTTAAAGGATCTAGATAAATGCAATCAGCATAACCTGCTTCTTGGGCGTGTTCATGACTCATTAAACTAGCTGCGTAGTTTCCTCCGACCTTAACTTGTCCAGTCCCGTTTGGTGCGGCACGATCTTTATCGGTCACGATAAAACTAACCGGAGCCAACCCACTCTTAAAATAACTTCCAACAGGTGAAGCTAAAACACCGAAAATATATTCTGGAGCTGGTCTAACACCAAGATTTCGTCCAACGCCAATTATATATGGTCTTAAATATAAAGAAGCACCATATCCATAAGGCGGAACTAAATCTTTATTAGCTTCTACTACCCGTTTGACTGCATCGATGAATTTCTCTTTAGGAACTTTAGGCATAAGAATTCTTTCACATGAGCTTTCTAATCTTTTCGCATTTTCATCCATTCTGAAGATTTGGATTTTGCCGTCTTTTCGGCGATAAGCCTTTAACCCTTCAAAAGCTTCTTGCCCGTAGTGTAGACAAGTTGAATATGCGGAAATAGTA
The DNA here is from genome assembly GCA_002839125.1 of Tenericutes bacterium HGW-Tenericutes-5. Lineage (GTDB taxonomy): Bacteria > Bacillota_I > Bacilli_A > Izemoplasmatales > Hujiaoplasmataceae > UBA2289. Next base: position 6,955 of record PGXI01000025.1, on the reverse strand, counting down.
ATTGTATCTTCTTTTTGTAATACTCCGTCATCCCATTTTCCATCTTTAAAGTAAGATATATAATTGGCATTGACGTCTCTAACTTTGAAACCTAAATTTTTGTAATCAATTTCAGTCAAAACTCTACCTCCATATTATTAGACATCACTAATATTATAAACGATGTAAGCCCTTACTTCAACCCTAAAAAACTGGTATTATGACATTTCTTTGTGATTTTTTTTAAATAGTTGAAGTTTTAGTAAATATCAGCAATTAATATGGTGAATTTAGTATTTTTTACTGAATTTTTATTTTAGATTTAATTATTAGAAAATCAAAAATATATAATAATTGCGGTAAGAGAATTAATACAAAGATCATTGATACAAATGCTCCTACGGCGATTAAAAGTCCAATTTGTGCAATCGAGTTGATTGATGAGATTAAAGCAATTGTTAAACCGGCAATTATAAATAAAAGTGCAGAAGTAACAATTGATGGAGTAGCTTCTAAAGACGCTTTTTTAATTGATTCATCTTTGCTATTGGATTCACGCATTTCTAGATATCTCTTTGAAAACAGAATTGCATAGTCAATAGTAGCTCCTAATAAGATTGTATTTACAATCAAATATGCTAAGAAAACTTGGTCTTGGCTGAAAAGATTCAAAATACTCATTGATAAAAATACAGCAACTTCAATAACAATTATTAAGATCGTTGGTATTAACAAGTTTTTAAAACTAAAAAATATTATTGTCATAACTGCAAGGATTGCTACAATCAAAACAATAGTAAAGTCTTTAAGAATAATATCTTTGATTTCATAAGAAACTGCTGTTTCTCCTAAAATAAAACTGTTTTCTGTTGATTCATCTTTGACTATCTGTTTAATCTCTTCGTACTGAAGGAAACTCTCTTCTGATTCAACATCAGAGTCAAGGGTTAAATTGAATAGAGCATAATTCTCAGAGTAAAGACTTTCTGTAATCATGTTAAGGATTAGCGGATCTGCTATCACGCTTTTATAATAGATTCCTGCTTGGATATTTTTAACATAGTCAAGACTAGAAAGTTCTTGATAAACAATAGACTCACTTAAATCATCTTTTTCTATAATTATATAATATGAGTTTTTAAGCCCAAATTCAGAATCAATAAAACTGCTGTCTTCATAATAGCTTGTACCTTCTGAAGCAGAGAAACTGTTCACTCCATAAGTGAATGAATTCTGAGTCTGAAAATAGATTAATGGAGCGATAATTAAACCGATGAATGCAAGATAAATATAACGAAATTTCTTTTGTTTTTCTGCGAATCTTGCAAACCAAGTAAAGTCTATTAATTTGCTTTTAGTTTTTGTTTTATCTATAAGTTTAGCGAAAAAATGTACTAAAACTGGAAGAAGGATTAGAGTGGTCATTAAACTAATGAGTATTGCTTTTGCGAAAACAATACCAATATCTAAACCAATACTAAATTTCATAATTACAAGAGCAAGAAAACTCACCATTGTTGTAAGTGCAGAAGCGATTACAGGACGATAGATTTTCTTTAAAGCGATTCTTATTGCTTCTTGAGGAGAAAGGCTTAAGTCTTTCCTTGCGTTATGATAAGAGTGCATCGTGAAAATAATATAATCTAATGAAATAGCAAGCTGTAAGGCGATGGCCATTGATTGAGTTATATAAGATATATTTGGTAAAAATGCATTTGTCCCAAGATTGATAATGATAGAAACGCCTGCCACTATGATAAAAATCAAGATGTCAAACAATGACTTGCTTAGCAATAACAAAATAATCATTATTAAAGGGATAATAATGATAGTTATTAAAGTAGTCTCTTGATTAATTGTGTTTTTAGTAAATATATTGCTAACTGATTCACCTTTTAAAGATGTGTTATAACCTTCTGTCTGGAAGTGAGTTTCAATCTCATTCAGTGTTTCTTCTGTCAGTGGATCAGATGATTTTGTTTCAAAGATAACTTGATAGAGCGCATGAGTTTCACTTACATATTCATGATAGAGATTTTGAATTAAAAGCTTATTCTCTTCGGGAAAGTAATTTGATAGTTCGTATAAAGCCATAGGCATAGATTTTCCTTGATTAAGAAGCGATTCTAGTGAACTGTCTAAAATTTGTTGTTGCTCAACAGGTATGCTACTTCTTATTATCGAATAAGTAAGTTCATTCAAAAAAGTGTCAATAAAGATTACATCTTTTACATTTTCAAGACTTAGCAAATATGCTTTTTGGTTTAAAGCAACATCTAAGTTGTCTTCGTCAATTGCGATATATGCAGATGAAGAAGTCCCAAATTCGTTTCCCATCGCTTCAATTCCTGATACAATCTCGGAATCTTCAGGTAGATATTCCTCTAGATTGTAGTTAATTTTGACTCTAGTTATTAAAAACCCTGATATCCCTACTAAACAAGCAAAAAAGACTATTATTAGCCATCTTTTCATTTCTATCACCTCACATATTAACTCTCTTAACTATAATATAAGCTAATAATGTGTTGTTTTGATGTCATTTGAATGAAAAATGAATGATTTTTCATTTTAGAAAAATCATTCACTGATTATTACTACTTTTCCGGTTAAACCATCTATGACTAAAAAATCATTTGCCATTATTTTAGCAGCATCAAAACCTAAACCAATGACCACAGGAATATTTTTTGACTTTGCGATGATTATACCATGAGAGAACATTGTTCCCTTCTTAACGATTATCCCTTTTAAATATTCCATTGGATAATCATAGATTGTTGTGGGTAATAATTCATCGCAGATAAGAATAAAATTTTTATTGATATTTTTTAGTTGTTTTTGTTTTTTAATATTGTTTATCAAACGGTCAAAGACATCTTCTACATCTAAAGCTTTAGAACTAAATATTTCGTCTTCCATTGATTGAAACTGATTGAAATAATTCTCTTGAACATTTCTTATTGCACTTAGAAGATCTTCACCTTTATCAATTTCTTGATATACTTTATTATTTACTTCAATATCCTCAAGCATCAAGCGGTGAGCACAAAGGATATCTTCTTCTTCGACGTCATTACATAATTCTACTAGAGTATCAATTTCAGATAATGCTAAATCTTTGATTTGATCATATAAATCCTTAGCCTCATCTCCATAAAATTTTTCATTGACTTTTCCGGTGATTTTCTTATGGATGATAGCTATGCCACTACCCTTACCTTGGGTAGCGCCAATGCCTTGGAAACTTAACATAAAGTTCACCTCTTTGACTATATTTTACCATATCTATTGATAAATAAAGATGATAATTCTTAAAATTAACTTTGTTATATAGTATAATAGAGTTTACAAACCACATAGGTGAGGTATAGGCTAATGTATACAAGAGAAAAGACAAAGAAAATAAGAATCGGTAACTTATCAGTCGGTGGAGATAACACCGTTGTTATTCAGTCGATGACTTCGACAAAAACAAAAGATGTCGAAGCAACCGTTAAACAAATTCTCGCTTTAGAGAATGCTGGTTGTCAGATGGTTAGAGTTGCTGTATTAAATATGGAAGATGCTTTAGCAATAAAGGAAATTAAAGAAAAAATTAATATTCCGCTAGTTGCGGATATTCATTTTGATTACCGCTTAGCTTTAGAGGCAATAAACTCTGGTGTAGATAAGATACGGATTAATCCAGGCAATATCGGTGATGAAGATAAAATAAAGCAAGTTGTTGATGCATGTAAAGAAAAAAGTATACCTATTCGAATTGGGATTAATTCCGGTTCGATTGAAAAGCATATCTTAGAGACATTTCACAAACCAACACCTGAAGCGATGGTAGCTTCTGCTAAATATCATGTTGGGTTATTAGAAAAATTTGGTTTTACTGATATTTTAATTTCGCTTAAGTCTTCAAATGTTGAAGATACCATTAGAGCTAATCTTTTAGCAGCTGAGGTTTTCCCATATCCATTACATCTAGGCGTTACCGAGGCAGGTACCGTCTTTGGTGGTACAATCGCTTCTTCAGTTGGCTTAGGAACACTATTATTCCATGGAGTAGGATCAACGATAAGAGTTTCCTTGACAGCTAATCCTGTTGAAGAAATCAAAGTTGCTAGAGAGTTGCTTGGAACATTAAAACTTATTAAGAAACCAAAACTAGTGTCTTGCCCTACTTGTGGAAGAATTCAGTATGACATGATTCCCATTGTTACTGAGATTGAAAAGTTTTTAGAAACAATAAACAAAGACATTACTGTAGCAATAATGGGTTGTATAGTAAATGGACCTGGCGAAGCAAAACATGCGAATATCGCTGTAGCTGGTGGTCTTAATGAAGCTTTATTATTTATAGATGGAAAAAAGATTAAAAAGATAAAACAGGAAGATTTAATAGAAACATTAAAGGAAATTATTATTAATTACTAATTTTTTAAATAAAAAAAAGCGTTTTAGGAAGTCCTAGAACGCTTTTATTTTTTTTATATTATAGCCGCAAAGACAAAGACTATATATTTAAGAACATTATTATCATAGAGCCATTTGGATAATCTAAACTCCTCAGTCTCAAGCTGCATATCAATAGTTAAAAATCCCCCTAAAAAGTCATTGATGGCAGGTACTGGCATCAATAAACCAATTAAGAATAATACTACATAAACTAGAACTGCTGCTTTAAACAAACCAAATATTGCTCCTAAAACTTTATCAACTTGTTTGATTACTGGAATTGAAGTAATCATCTTCGCTAAAACTTTTAAAAGCATAAATACAAGCATTGAACCGAAGAATAAGACCACAAAGGCAATCAATAATAAAATTAATGATTTCAGCATTGGTGTAAGTGTGTCCACAAAGGCATTGATTGTTTCTTGGGTGTTAACTCTTTCCATTATCCAATCTAAAATAAATTCTGGTAATGCCATATCCTGTAAAGCGATACGAATGTTTTCTTCTGTTGCCTGAGCACCGCCGTTTGAGATTCTTTCTAATAGAAACTCTTGAATCTTTAACGCTATGCCTTCACCAAACCATTTATCAAGCACCGTTGAAAAAGGTCTTGCTAAAAGGATTGAAGCAATCAAACCAAATAGACTAGATGCGAGTTTGATAACTTTTAGTAAAAAACCGCTTTTCCAGCCAATAATAGTCAAAAGTACAATTAAAGCAACAATTATAATATCCATTAAACCAAACAAATTCAATATATTCATATACTTAACCTCGATTGTTTATATATTCTAAATAATCTTTGTAAGAGAAAATCATCATCTTAGCCGCAAATACTTCATCAGTTCTTCTGATTGGGGTTTTTGTTGGGGCTTGTTTAAGTTTTTCCGGTTCTTCTTTTGCTTCAATAGCAATTCGATGCATAACATTGATAAAATCATCAATAGTCTCTTTTGATTCGGTTTCTGTAGGTTCAATCATTATTGCTTGTGGGAAAAGAAGCGGGAAGTAGATTGTTGGGGCATGCATCCCAAAATCGAGTAATCTTTTGGCAATGTCTAGAGTTCTAACGTCTGTATCTTTATTAGTTAAACCATTGAAAACAACTTCATGCATGCAGTAGCCTTGTATCGGTAACTCATAAGCCGGTTTTAAGGCTTTTGAGATATAGTTTGCATTAAGTGTTGCGTATGGCCCAACAAGTCTTAAGTTTTCTTTGCCTAAAGTTCTAATATAAGTGTAAGCTCTTAAGGAAACCATATAGTTACCGAAATAACTTGAAATTTGACCTAAAGCTTCACCACTATTTTCTACGTAATAATAATCTTCTAGTTTTTTAATTCTTGGATTTGGTAGGTATTTTGAAAGTTCTTCTGTAACGCCAACAGGTCCAGATCCAGGTCCACCACCACCATGAGGTGTTGAGAATGTTTTATGAAGATTTATATGCATAACATCAAATCCCATATCTCCTGGTCTTACTTTTCCTAGTAAAGCATTAAGGTTTGCTCCATCATAATACATTAATCCACCAGCTTCATGAACTAGTTTAGTTATTTCACAGATATCATTTTCAAAGATACCTAATGTATTAGGGTTGGTTAACATCATCCCAGCAATTTCATCACTTAGAACTGCTTTTAGTTTTTCAAGATCAACTCTGCCCAATTCATTTGATTCTATCTCAACTACATCCATACCACATACTACTGTAGAGGCTGGGTTGGTACCATGAGCTGAATCAGGAATAATTATTTTCTTGCGTTTGAAATCGCCTCTATCTTCATGATAAGCTTTTATTATCATCAAACCAACTAATTCACCGTGAGCTCCAGCATAAGGATTTAAAGAGAATTCTTTTAAGCCGGAAATCTCGGATAGGTAAGTTTGCAAATTATAATAAACTTCTAAAGCCCCTTGAACGGTATTTGTAGGTTGAAGCGGATGTAGATTTCTAAAAGCTTTATTTGAAGCCATTTCTTCATTGATTTTCGGATTGTACTTCATCGTACAAGAACCTAATGGGTAAAAGCCGTTTTCAACGCCAAAGTTTTTATTCGAAATATTGGTAAAATGCCTTAATACATCAAGTTCTGAAACTTCAGGTAATAATAATTCAGTTTGTCTTGCAAGGCTTGGATCTAGATTTTCAATATTATAGTCAGTAAATCTTTGTTTTGGTAGTGAATAACCTATGCGATCTTGATTGGAAAGTTCAAAAATTAATTTGTTATAGTTAATCATGATAATCCCTCCAATATCGAGATGAGTTTGTCAATTTCACTTTTTGTTCTTTTTTCAGTAACACTGAAATTGACAAGACCTTCATATTTATCACCAAAAACATCTAAGCCTAAACCACCAAAGATTCCATTTTCTAGTAATGCGGTTTGGATACTCTCTTTAGCTAGGGTTGTTTGTAAGGTAAATTCTTTTAAGAACGGTTTTTGGAAAGGATCCTTATACTTACCGGTAGCGATTAATTTGTCATATAGGTAATGCGCTCCTTGATAAGAAAGATTATTAA
>PGXI01000024.1 GCA_002839125.1 Tenericutes bacterium HGW-Tenericutes-5 | reverse complement strand
GGTGCAATCCCAGCTGCTGGATTTATTCCTAAAGGTTTCTTAGATCATAACGAAGAAGACTTCTGGGAAAACACACAAGATCATTCAGAAATCGTAGCTGATGATGGCGCTTATGATTTAGCTGTAACTTATTTTGAAACTGCAGCTAATGAATTATTCCCTGAAGCAACTGACCCAGTTCAAGCATTAAGAGACAAACTAGAAACTATGACTTATCTTTACAATACTAGTGAAGCTCATCAACAAGTTGGTGAATTAATGCAAGAAATGTGGGCTGACAATTTAGGTTTCACTATTCAATTAGGTAATGAAGAATGGGCTACATTCCAAGATACTAGAACAGATGGAGCTTTTGACATTGCTCGTGGTGGATGGTTAACAGACTTTATGGATCCATCAGGAATGATTGGTATCTTCACTGCAGGTAATGCATATAATGACCCAGACTATTACAACGCAGATTTTGAAGCTAAATTAGAAGAAGCTCGTGACGCTACTACTGCAGCAGCTCACTTTGAAGCTTTATATGAAGCTCACGAAATTTTCATGGATGATATGCCTATTATCCCAATTTATCACTATAGTGATGTATTACTAGTTAAAGCTAGAATCGTTGGTTGGTCAAGATCAGTTCTTGGTACAATTGACTTCTCAACAGCTAAATTCGCAGAAGAATAAAAAATTTATTACAATTAAAGAGAGAAATCAGATTAATTTTGATTTCTCTTTTTTTTGAAATTTTTTTATAACTATTAATATTTTTCATGTTTCTTTAAGAAATATTTTTACTTATTATCTAAAAAATATTAAGAGCATGATGTTTTATCTTTTTTTTATATATGATAAAATTGTATCAAATTAAGTTGCACGAGACGAGGTAAAGACAATGTCAGGAAATTTTAATGAAAATAAAATTTTATCAGTTGCAGAAATCAAGGAGTTATGGTCTAAAACATATAGTTCTGAAGGCAAACCCGATTGGTCCCATATATTTCCATACTATCACGAAAATATTGTGTTCAAGGATTCAATCCAAAGAATTGAAGGTATAGAAAAATTTCAAGCAATGTGTAAACGCCTTTCTAAAAGATGCAAAAGCCTTGAAATGCATATATATCATATTATTAAAACTGACAATCTGGTTATGATGGATTGGAAAATGACAATGTCATTTAGAATTTTCCCAAAAAAACCGATATTTGGGGCAACAAGACTTACGTTTGATGATAGTGGCAAAATAATAGAACAACGAGATTACTATGATTTATGGGGTGACATCTATGATGGGATTCCTATCTTTAGAAGAGTGTATCGTTGGTTTATGAGAGTATTTTTCGGTTAAGGAGAATTAGTTATGAAACGTGGACTTCCAGAACAACTAATGTTTATTAGAAACGGAAAAGCTATCCAAAAAAAGAGTAATGAATCTATGAGCGGTAAACTAGCCGTTATATCCGGCTCTACTTCCGGAGTTGGTTATGAAGCGTTAAAAAAGCTCGCTCAAGGTGGCGCAAATATAGTAATGGTTTGTCGTAACGAAGAAAAAGCAAAAAATATTAAAACTGAGATTGAGACTCAATATAATGTTTCTGTTGACTACTTTATTGCGGATTTTTCTGATTTAACTCAAGTTAGATTAGCCGCAAAAGGTATACTTGATAAGTACAAAAAAATTGATGTATTAATTAACAGTGCCGGTATTCATTCTACAAAAAAGATGTATAATAAAGACGGTTATGAACTAGTTTTCTGTGTTAATCATCTATCAAGTTTTTTATTTACAAAACTATTATTAAAGCGAATGATTGAATCGTCACCATCAAGAATTATTCAAGTCAACTCTGAAGGTCATCGATTCAACGGTTTAAGAATCAATGATTTAAACTGGAGAAAAAGAATTTATACCGGTTTAAGGAGTTATGGTGCGTCTAAGACAGCACAATTGTACACAGTATGGGAATTAGCTAAGGAACTAGAGAATACCGGCGTTACAATCAACGCTATGCATCCTGGTGGTGTCAAAACTAATATTGGTAGTAATAACGGCAAACTATATCGATGGTTTTTACATCATGTAACTTGGCACTTTTTAAAAAATCCTGAAATTTCCGGGGATGCTTTATATTATTTAGCTTCTGCTAAAGAACTAGAAAATGTTTCTGGTAAGTTTTTCAATTTAACGATAGAAGAAAAACCGGCAAAACATGCACTAAACACTAAAAAGCAAAAACAAATTTGGGATTTAAGCATGGAAATGACAGGCTTAACAAAAAAGGAGTGAAGAATTATGAAATATGATGTGGTTATTGTCGGCGGCGGAATTGCTGGATTGACAAGCGCAGCGTTTTTAACAAAAGAGCACAAAAAAGTTTTGCTCTGCGAAAAAGAAGATCATGTTGGTGGATTAGTTAGCACTTTTGAGTTTGAAGGGTTTTTATATGATGCTGGAGTTAGAGGAATAGTGGACTCTGGTATCGTCAAACCAATGCTAAAACAACTTAATATTGACGTTGAATTCATTAAAAGCATTGTCACTATTGGTATTGAAAACGAGATGATAAGAGTTGAAACGATTGAAAGTTTAAATGATTATCGTGAAATGTTGATTAAACTTTATCCCGACAGTATAAGTGATATTGATGTTATTTTAAAGAAGATTAGAGAAGTCATGGATTATATGGATATCCTATATGGTATAGAAAATCCTCTTTTTAAAGATTTGAAAAGAGATAAGGAATATCTATTTAAAACCCTTTTCCCTTGGCTTTTTAAATTTATAGCAAAATCAAGTAAAATTAAGAATTTTAAGGCTCCAATAGATGATTATTTGAAAAATTTGACAGATAATCAATCTTTAATAGATATCATTAGTCAGCATTTCTTTCAGAAAACTCCTGCTTCTTTTGCCTTAAGTTATTTTAGTTTATACTTAGATTATGAATATCCAATAAACGGAACAATAGACTTGGTTAATCAAATCGCTAAACATGTTCTTAATAATGGCGGAGAAATAAAGAATAAGACAAAAATTCAAAAAATAGATTATGTTAAAAAATTAGTTTTCGATCAAGATAATAATGCATACGAATATAAACAATTAATTTGGGCAGCTGATCAAAACCGCTTATATAAAGCTTTGGATACAAATGAAAATGAGAATCCAAAAGTTAAATCTAAAATTGATAAACAAAAAAGATTATTGGTTGGCAAAAGAGGCGGTGATTCAATCTATTCAATGTTTATGGCAGTTGATCTAGATAAAGATTATTTTGAATCAAAAGCAAGTGGACATTGCTTCTACACACCAAAAAAATACGGCCAATCAAAGATTTTTAATAACCTCAAAGATATTTCTAAATCCCAAGACAAACAAAAAATTATCAACTGGATGAAAGACTATCTAGATCATACTACTTATGAAATCGCAATACCTTCATTAAGAAATCCTAATTTAGCTCCTAAAGGCAAAACCGGACTGGTTGTATCAGTTTTGATGGATTATGATTATATAAGTAACATTAAAAATCTAAAGTTTTATGATGAATTCAAACAGCTTGCAGAAGATAAGATTATTGACGTTCTAAATAATAACCTTTATCCTGGAATTAAAGAAAAAGTAATTCACCACTTTAGCTCGACTCCACTAACAATTGAAAAGCTAAGTGGTAACCTCGATGGTGGCATTACTGGTTGGGCATTTACTAATGATCAAAATCCAGCTATTAACAAAATGACAAAAGTAATTAAAAGCTGTCTTACACCGATTCCAAACATTCTTCAAGCCGGGCAATGGACATTTAGTCCTTCAGGATTACCTATAAGTATTTTAACTGGGAAAATAGCCGCTGATAAAGCTAATAAAATGTTAAGAAAGGCAAAAGAATAAATGAAAAACATCGTTCTCTATAAAAGCAAGTATGGAAACACTTATCAATATGCTAGTTGGATAGCCGAAGAATTAAATTGGGAAATTAGAGACTTCTCTAAATTTAAGAAAAATGAAATAAAAAACTACCAAAACATAATTTTTGGTAGTGGCGTTTATATGGGTAAAATGAATAAACTTAAAAAAGCCCTTAATTGGTTTAAAGATAAACCAATCATTATCTATGCTTGTGCTGGCAATAATAATGTTGAAAAAGATATTGAACATATCAAGAATACCAATTTCACCGAACAACAAATAGCGTTTCACAAGTTTTTTTATTTACCTGGTGGAGTAGATTTCACTAAAATTAAAGGCATTTTTAAGATGATGCTAAATGTCTTTAGAAAAATCATGGAAAAAAAGAAAGATAAAACCGCAGATGAAAAAGCAATTCTTGAAGGTTTTACCAATCCGACAAATTTCGTAGATAAAAAACATATTGAATCAATTGTAGCCTATGCGAAGCAACTATAACAATTGATTTGATTAAGCTTTCTTAGATTCAAGTTTATCAAAATAGTAAATTGCAAGAGCGATTAAAACTCCATAAACAATTCCGGCAATAAAGCCGACAACATCTTTAAAATTCGTTGCTGAATAGAAACCAAATGATACTAAAGTACCAAAGAAAGCCCCATGAGCGATTCTAAGTTTTAATATGTTTTTGGATATCAATCCAACAACCAACCCAATTAGGACTCTATTAAACCAAAAGGCAAAAAGATAGACAGTTCCTAATGGTTCTGAACTTCTTAAACTAGCTCCTAATATGCAAACAACACCCAAAATTGCTCCACTGATAATACCTACTAAGACTCTTTTATGCATTTTTTAAATCCCTCCTTAAAAGTTAAACAAAATTTTGTTTTTTGAAAGGTAATTCATGATAGTAGATCATAAACAAAAAATTAGTTTTAGAATGTTTGTTATTATATCACTTTTAACCTTAATATCAAGAATATCAGGTAAAAAACTTTGGTCTTTCGTTGTTAACAAAAAACAAAAGTTCGTTTTACCATTGAAAAAACATAAGACAGATGTTTTTTTAATCAATGGAATAAACATTATTAAGTTTTCACAAAATGTTGAAAAAGAAAAGTTTATCATTTATTTCCACGGTGGTGGATTTGTAATGTCTGGTAATAGAAGGCACCATAATTTTATCAAAAATTTCAATCAAAAAACTAATTTCACTTCTTATTATGTCGAATATCCATTGGCACCTAAAAATAAAGCCTCTGATGTTATTAAAAGCCTTGAAGAAGTTATCAAAGAGATCAAGAAAAATGAGGCTAATAAAGACATGATTCTTATGGGAGACAGTGCTGGTGGTAATTTAGCTTTAGTATTAAGTAATTATTTCTCTGATTCGAAGCTAGTTTTTCTTTTATCCCCTTGGCTTGATCTAACAATGACTAATTCCGAGATAGAGAAAATGGAAAAACAAGAAATTATGTTTTCTAAAAAAGATTTGCTTGATGCTGCTCACGATTATCAAGGCAATTTGGATTTAAATCATCGTCTGATTTCACCTATTTATGATAAGTTTAATAATAAGCAGATTAAGATTTTTGCCGGAACAGAAGATTTATTGTTTCCTGATGTTGTGAAGTTCACAGAAACAAGAAACAACGTTGATTTACATCAATATCACGGCTTAAACCATGATTTTATGTTTATGTTTAGTGGTAGAGAACAAAAATCTGTTATAGAAGATATGGTATTCTATGTTAAGGAAACAAAATAAATATTTAGAGGTATTTATATGATTCAAAGATTTCTTTTTTCAAAAAAAGGATTAATTATTAGTAGTGTTTTATTTGTTTTGTTCATCGCTTTTGTACTACCATATTTTTCTGTTTTGACAGCAAACAAAACAAATTCATACTTTTCACCAGATACAGGCTTCTTTTACTCGCTTGACGAGTTCTATAACAATATGGAAATATATGGTATTGAAGGAAGAGATTTCTATATCTTGATGAGATGGACTTTTGACGTTATCTGGCCACTTGTTTACTTCAGTTTTTTTATTTCGAGTTTAGGAAACTTGACTAAAAAACAAACAAAGAAAAATCTAACCATGTTTTTAACACTACCATTTATTGGAGTGGGTTTTGATTTACTAGAAAATATTTTGGCTACCGTTAATGTATCGATATACCCAGAAAGAACCGTATTTCTTTTAAAGTTATTACAAGTTTCTAGTTTGCTTAAATGGCTTTTTATAATTTTGGCAGTTGTTTCTATAGTATATTTTTTTGTCTTAAGTTTAATTAAAAAAAACAAATAAAAAAAGCGGAATTGTCAAACAACTCCGCTAAATTTTTATATTATAGTGGAACCAGAGGGATTTGAACCCCCGACCCCCTGCACGTCAAGCATTTTCACACATAGTAAATATTGCTTTGTATTTGGCCGTTTTAATAGAATTAAAAATTAGTTTGACCCTTGTCTTGACCCTTGTAACATTTTCTAAATAAATCAAAAAAACAGCTAATAAACAATCATATTACTTTAAATAATAGCCTAGTCTAACTATCTATACTCTATACTATTTCAAAAACTAATTCACTATTTTTCTTAATCATGTCAGCAATAAAATTACTAGCTACTTTCCATACATTATTGTTTTTGCCTAGGTCGGAGTAATCTGAACTGTATTCAAGGAATGGTATAATATAATCACCTCTAATAACGAATGAGTCAATACCTAAAATCCATATATTTAATTGCTTACATCTTTCTATAACTGCTAAAGCATCTTCTTTGTTATATAGAAATAAATTATTTCTCCTTATAGCATTCTCAATAAATTCCTTTTCAATAATATCCATATTGCTATTCCACTACTCTCAGATTTTCTGTAATGTTTATAAAAAACTCTGCACTCCATATATCTAGTTTTCTAATGTCCTTAACAAATGGCAAGACATCTTTTTTCGCTTCTTCAAAGTCGACATTTAGAAATCGATTGCTAAGAAGTTCTATCAATGATTGTCGATTAAGCAAGAACTTAAAATCAATGAATCCAGACTGTATTAATCTTGCCTTCAAATGTTTAATATTTACTGGTATATCCATTGCCAAAAAGAAAATATAATCATAAAAATCTCTCCCTTTTATCCGTTTTTTCCAATTTCTTCTAAGAACAGCGTCAATTTTACCAGCGAATAATGAAGGTAAATCATATACTCTTACTTGGTAAGGAGATGGCAATAGTCTAAATTTCATTTCAGTTGTCGCAAAATCAGGTGGATTGACATCAATTTCAAATTTTACTTTAATTTTTTCATTTGAATGCAATATGGATAGATCTTGATCCATATTTGGATAAAATAGTAAGAAATGCTCTTTTGTATTGCCTTTCAAGAAAATCGACTTGATACTTGTCTCTTGTGCTTTTATTTTCTCCTCAATATCAAGTTTTAGACCTAGAGATTCTACCTCTTCTCTTAAAACTGGTATAAAATCTTCGAAACAAAAATCTGGATTACTTACTAGTAAAGAGAAATCTAAATCTTCTGAAAATCGATCAAGATTATGGAATATTCTTAGAGCTGTCCCACCATAAAATGCCGCTTTAGAAAAGAAATTAGCTCGTGATAGACCAGCTAACACAATCTCTTGTATTATTTCTTTTATAGCATTTTTTTTATCTTCTAATGTTGTAGTATCATATTTTTTCAACATTTGATCTATTATTTGCATATGAAGCTCCTTTTAAGTATTTTTCTAGTAACATTAGGTTTTTTGACTTATATTTTGGTATTAGTTTACTCAACCTGTCTATATCGAGAGAGAAAAACTCATCAGAGTAAATTCTTAAATCATCAAAAATCATTTTTTCTAATTGTTTAAAACTTGTGACTGTTTTTAAGGAATATAATTTGTCACACAAAGCTTTCTCCTTCGATGCAATATGATATACATAATTTTTCTCTTCAATAGCCAAAATATCAAATGGATAAGCAGACTTAGGAATGTCCCTATAAATATAAGTTCCAAATGGAGTAATGTACTTTTTTGTTTTATGTTTGTTATAAGTTGCGGAAGTATAGTTTGTTACCCTTTCAGGAATCATTCCATAATAAGATAAAGCATAATCAAAAGACAAATACGAAGGACCATATATATATGATGATAAATAGTATCCAGGAGTAGTTTTATCTGTTTCGTATAATCCTCTGATGATTGGTATATAAGTCCCAGTTTTTATTTCTCTTCGGATTTTACCGTTTACATCGCTAAAATCTTTATATTGTATTTTTAGGTCTTCGATAGTTTTTATCATTTTTTTTCCTCCAGTTAATTGTATTATATACCATTTTGTGGAGAATTTCAATATGTATATCTATAATTATTTAGTGTATTTAACATATAAATTATCAAAGTAAATTTAGTTTGACTTATCCGGAAATAAAAAAAGCTCCCTTCATTAGAGTTAGAGTAGTATAGTTATTATACCCTATCTCCAACATTTGGAAGCTATTTCACTTTTTATGGTGGAACCAGAGGGATTTGAACCCCCGACCCCCTGCACGTCAAGCAGATGCTCTCCCACTGAGCTATGATTCCAGTACTAGAAATTATATCAAACATTTATTTAGATGTAAATATTAATTATCTCTACAATTTCTTTACTGCAGTATTAATATTGTTTTTATATACATAAAACTTTGTAAATATAAATTCTGTTACAAAATTTATGATCATTGTCATTCCTAGAATTACATACTCATTCCAGCCTATTGCTTCTAAAGAATCACCCCACCATGTTGAGAGTGGTGTAAATACCAAGTAAAAACAGGCAACTTTAAACATTGCTTTTGGTATATTAGCTGCTGATTTGAAGGTAAACTTTCGATTTAGCGTGAAGTTCCACAGAACTGACAATGTTAACGCAATTAAATAAGCCGGCCAATAAATCAGTTTTACTACTTCATTTAAAATAGTAAAACTGATTATTTGTATAATGCCAGCGGATATAGAAAATAATGTAAATTTTATTATGTGAATTAAATTTTCTCTTTTTTCCAATTGAATCAAAGTTCTTAAGATACAAGAACCCTTTCTAAATAACTTTCAAAATATATAAGTTATTCTGATTTTAAATTTTCTTCTGGTTCCTTTTGTTTTGGAGCTTCTTTTCCATTTTTGTAATCTTCAACTACTTTTTTATAAACACCAAAAATCTCATATCTAAAAGCAAATAAGATGAACCAGATGAATGCTGGAGCTAAAAAGATAGTTGGTCCAAACGCTACGAACAATGTCCATGTCCATTTTGACATATCTCTCTTTCCAGCGAATCGCCATACAAGAAAATATAGAGCTGCATAATATGCTAACCATGCTAATATACCTAAAATTATAAAGATTACACTATTAGAATTAATCCCTACGATTCTACTTACAAATCCTTGTAAATTAGCTGAAGCGAAATTAGCTGTGGAGAAGAAATTATTCTTCCCGTAATTAATCAAATTGACAACTAGATAAAACAATTGTTGGAAAACTAAAACCATTAAAGCTAAGAAAGCAATTGTTTCATATACTTTTTTTAAACTCTTTAAATCTTCAGACTCGTGTTTCAAAGTTTCTTTTAAACTCATACATTTTACCCTCCGCAATATATTTATATTTTTAGTATATCATTGATAATTATCTAGTAAATGCCTTATAGCAAAATAATAAACAAAATCAACTTAATATACCAACAAATCAATCAGATATCTTTTGAGGTTCGGGATACTCAATTCCAAATGTATCTACAACCAAAGAAATCATTTTCTCTTCCTTAAGTGGTTTGTCACGAAAATCAGTATCTGTTTTCGCGATTCTATCCACTTCATCCATACCTTCGATTACTTTTCCGAAGGCAGCATATGATCCATCTAAATGTGGTGCATCCTTGTGCATAATAAAAAATTGTGAACCAGCAGAATCCATGCTTTGAGATCTCGCCATAGATATTACACCGGCTTTATGATTTAAATCATTTTCAATTCCATTGTTTGCAAATTCTCCCTTAATTGAGTATCCTGGTCCGCCTATGCCTTGACCTTCTGGGTCTCCACCTTGAATCATAAAATTCTCAATCACGCGATGAAAAATTAAACCATTATAAAAGCCTTTTTTTACTAGGTAAATAAAGTTATTTACAGTATTCTGAGCTTTATCTGGATATAATTCTAATTTTATTAGCTTGTCACTCTTCATTTTAATGGTTACTACTGGGTTTTTCATGTTCATCATCTCCTATAAATTGTATATTAAATATTAAACCATTTTTTAATATGTTTTTCACTATAATTGGAACTTTTTTTTGATATTTTCTATCTTAATACTAATATCTCTAAAATGTTATGATAAAATATAAAGCATCATATTAAATATCGAGGTTAATTATGGAAAAAACGAAGAATATTAGAATCAAGGCTTTTGATCTAACTGATGAAATAATAAAACAAACCGGACCTAGATTAGCTGGAACTAAAGAATCTATGCAAGCTGCGGAAATTCTAAAGCAGAAAATGGATGAGTTTGCTGATGAAACGAAAATTGAGGAATTCTATCTTCATAAAGGTGCTTTTTTAGGTTGGATAAGAATTCTTGTTTCTTCTTATGTTTTAGCTATTGTATTCTTATGGTTAAAATTACCTATTGTATCTTTAGTTTTAGGTCTACTAAGTATCTTAATTTTAGTGCTACAGTTCTTCTTTTATCTACCAATTATTGATATTTTCTATCCCAAAAGAAAAGGATATAACGCTTTAGGCTATATTGAACCTAAGAAAGAAATAAAAAATCAAGTAATTATCAGCGGCCATCATGATAGTGCCAATGTATTTAATTTTCTAATTCACCAACCTAAATTATATAATCTAAGAGTAACCGGATCAATATTATTTGTTATATTATTATGTGTTTTGGCGCTTCCGCTTTACTTCATAGAAAACAACATTTTTCAAATTATTATTAAAACCGTTCTATCTTTAGGCTTGTTATTGATTATTCAAATGTGGTTTTTCGCTTCAATAAAAGGATCTCCTGGAGCTGGAGATAACTTAATCGCAAGTGCTATGGCAGTTGAAATAGGAAGATATTTTAGTGAGAACCGATTGGATCACACTAGAATCATCATAGCTAGTTTTGACGCTGAGGAGGAAGGGTTGCGTGGTGCAAGAGCCTATGCCAAAAAACATATTGACCTATTTAAAACCTATCCTACTACATTGCTAAATACTGATTGTGCATATAATCTTGATGACTTGTTCTTTTTAACAAGTGATATTAATAACACAGTTGATCTAAGTTTAGAATTGGCTAACTCCCTCGTAAAAATCGCAAATGATAAAGGCTATAAGGCTGTTTCAAAACCAATTGCATTTTTAACTGGAGGAACTGATGCAGGTGAACTAGCAAAAGTAGGTGTAAAATCAACTACTTTAATTGGTATGCCTTGGAGCAACGATGCTCGTTCAAATGTCTACCATACCCCTAACGATACTTTAGACAACGTTGATCCAAAAATCATTGAAGCATCAATTGATATCTTTATTGAATATATTGAAAATAGTCAATCTTTATAGCGCTAAACTTGTTTAAAAATAAAACATCTTCCTTTTAAAATAGGAAGATGTTTTTTTAATAAAGAAAATTAACTGATTCTTACTGCATTTAATATCGTATTTAGTTTTTGAGCGTGCTCTGATCCTAAATACTTAAATACTTCTCGTGAAGATCCTTCTGGTTGTGGATAATAATGGTCATAATCGTACCCATAATCATTAACCATCACATTATAAACTTCGCTAATTACTGGAGTATACCCAACCCAATCAGCATTCTCAGCAGCGTTATCCACATCTAAGAAGAAATTAATAAACTTGTGAGCTAAATCTGTGTTTTTACTAGTATTAGGAATAACAAATGCATCTATCCAAATATTAGTGTGATCTGGTGCGAAATAGTCAAATTCAATTTCTGTTTCTTCTGCTTCATATTCAAATACCATTTCAAAATAGTCACCTGAATAAACAAGAGCTAAATCTAAATTTCCTTTAGCTACATCACCCTTCAAATCGTCTTGACCAAAACGAATCGATCCTAGGCTTTTAGCTAAAGCTGTTTCAATTAAAGTTTCGGCTTCACCAAGCTCAGTGTCATTATTACTATTAACACTATAACCTAGGCACATCAGCGCAGCACCTATGGTATCTCGAGGCGAATCATATAGTCCAACTCTAAAATCGTTAGTTTCATCAAACAGTGTGCAGAATCCACCATTATCACTTTCTAAAGCCGTTTTTATATTTTCATTACTGGTATTATACATAATCCCTACTGTTCCAAAGAAATAAGGAATTAGATATTGACCGAATTCTTCTTCTTCATACAAAACTTTTGCATCTTCAAAAAATTCTACATTTTCTAAATTGGTCAATAAACTATAATTGATTGGCAACAACAAATTTTCTTGAGATAATTTATCAATCATATATTCTGAAGGAATCATAATGTCATAATCGGTAATCCCTTGTTTCAATTTGATTTCCATTTCTTCATTTGAACCAACTTCTTCATATACAACTTTCACATTGTTCTCAATTTCAAACTTATCAACAAGGTCTGGGTTCATATACTCTCCCCAGTTTAAAACATACAGTTTTTCTTTTGAACTGCAACCAACCAATGAAACGCTAAACATAACAAATACGGCTAAAACAGATATAATTACACTCTTTCTCATTTACCTACCCTCTCACTTTCTTTTGTGTTTGATTTGAACGATTAAACAAGATCATAAGTCCCATAGTCAGTACAACAACTAAACTATTGTAGGCAAAAACAGATGGGCTTATTTGTCTTTTTGCTAATCGTGAATAAATTAATGTACTTACATTATGAAACTCTCCTTGTTTCATAAAATAACTGATTATGAAATCATCTATGCTCATTGTAAATGCAATTAAAGCTCCGGCAATCATTCCAACTTTTATGCTTGGAATTATCACACGGACAATTGCTTGAAACTTTGTAGCTCCTAAATCAAGAGCTGCATCAAATAAATTTGGATCTAGTTGTTTTAGTTTTGGTAAAACACTTAGAATAACAAATGGTAATGCAAAGAATATATGTGCTAACAGCATTGTTGGAAAGCCAAAGGTCATTCTAAAGAATCTAAAAATAATAAACAACATTATTCCAGTTACAATATCCGGATTTACTACTGGTACATTATTTAAAACCATCATTCTGACTCTATTTTTCTTGTTTAAACTGTGAATGCCTATAGCGAATGCGGTTCCCAAGATTGTACTAATTGTAGTTGCTAAAACTGCTATTTGGAAAGTAACAATGATAGCATCAACCAACTGTTGATCATTGATAATTTCTTGGTACCATCTAAAAGTCAATTTGAAACTGTCATAATTATATTGGGATCCATGAATACTTATTAGAATTATCACCAAAATTGGTAAATATACAATTGTGAAAGTGAAGATTGTAAGAAACACTTGGAGTGTTGATCCATAAAGATTCTTTTTCATAATAATGTTTCACCTTCCTTGTCAAAGCGAACTATTAACATGAAAAGACCTAACATTACTATCATAACTACAAAAGACACTGTAGCCGCAGTCGAAAAAGAGCCTCTAAATATCTCTTTTTCAATTAAATTACCTAATAGAATTGTTGTTCCACCACCAATTCTTTCCGGCAAAGCAAAAGCTGTCATTGCTGGTAAAAGCGTCATAATAATACCGCTAACAATCCCACCCAAAGATAATGGTAACGTTACTTTATAAAAAGATTGAAACGCATTAGCTCCTAAATCTCTACTGGCTTCAATATACCTATGATCCATTTTATCTAAGACAGCATATATAGGAAAAATCATGAATGGTAAATACATTGATACCATAGCAATTATTATAGCAATATCAGAGCCAATCATATCAAAACTTAAATTGAATAAATTAAGAATCGATACAGGCTTAAATACATTTTCCCAAGCAATAATTCTTACAATCATATTGGACCAAATAGGAACTATTAGTAGTGCAACATATAAAGTTTTATTCTTACTTTTTATATTAGCAAAAAAATAAGCTACTGGATACCCGACGGTAAGACATACTAAAGTTGTTATTCCTGCGAATTTTATACTATTTTTAAAAGCGTTCAAAAATATTGGGTCTGTCAAGAATCTTAAGGAATCAAAGGTGAATCTAAAAGTATAAGAATTAAATATGTGAAAAGTCGATATTGTCGCTAAAACAATAAATAAGAAAGGAATAATAATCAGTACGGTTAACCAAACGATATAAGGATATATCAACCGTCTTAAACTCTTCATCGAAGCATCACATGAATGTCTTCTTTATCAAACGATAAAGAAACTTTATTTCCGACTAGTTGCGGATCTGTAGAATGAATTATGTATTCGTTTCCGTTAACATCGACAATTATTTCATAGTG
>PGXI01000023.1 GCA_002839125.1 Tenericutes bacterium HGW-Tenericutes-5 | reverse complement strand
ATTGAATTTCTTGTTCTAGTACTTTGTTCAAAAAACATTAAAAATGCATTCTTGTTTTTTAAATATGTAGTATCTTCATTCTTATAAAACTTTTTCTTTAAATCCTTTGATACTTCTAATAACTTGTCAATTTCTGGTTTAGTCCACTCTTCTAATGTAATAAAATGTTTTCCTTTAAATAATGGTTTCATAGTTTGTTTTCTCCTTATTTTTATTTCAATTCATTTAAATAAATATTTGGTATAGCCGCATACATAGCGCATGCTTTAACTAAATGCTCTTTATAAGTTATCTCATTTGGTGCGTGAGCTTGTTCTTCCTTACCAGGACCAAAGCCGATACAAGGGATATTATGTCTTCCCATTATTGAAACTGCATTGGTAGAAAATGTCCATTTATCGACCAAAGGTTGTTTTTCAAACAAACCTTTATAAGCCTTGACAGCCGTTGTACAAACAACATGATTTTCCGGTAAAACCCAAGTTGGAAAATATGATTTAGTTGGATATACTAAACCCGTGTATGAAGGTCTAGCGTAGTCATACATCTCAACAATTGCCTTAGCTTTTTTTACAGATGGTAGATCTTGGATTTCTTTTATCGCACTCTCAAAAGTTTCGCCATCTGTCAGTCTTCTATCAATTGATACTGTACAGCCATCGGCTACAGCACATCTAGATGGAGAAGAATAAAAAATCTCACTGACAGTTAAAGTTCCTTTTCCTAGGAATTCGTTATCTAATAAACGTTTATTTAATTCCTCTAACTCAATTAATATCGGTGCCATCTTGAAAATAGCATTGTCGCCACGTTCAGGTGCACTACCATGACAAGAAATGCCGGTTGTGGAAACCTTAATTTCCATTCTACCTCTGTGCCCTCTATAGATATTCAAACTAGTCGGTTCGGTTATTACGACAAACTCAGGTTTGATTTTTTCTTCTTCAATCAAATATTGCCAACACAAACCGTCACAATCTTCTTCTTGAACAGTACCGGTAATAAGTAAAGTATAATCAGACTCTAAACCTAAATCTTTGATAATCTTGCCGGCATAAACCATTGAAGCCATGCCACCCTCTTGATCTGAAGCACCTCTACCACCGATTTTGCTTTCATCTTCAAACCCTTCATAAGGATCAAATAACCAGTTTTTTATCTCACCAATACCAACGGTGTCAATATGAGCATCCATCGCTATTAGATGTTTACCATGACCGATTCTTCCGATGACGTTACCCATCTTATCAATTCTAACTTCATCGAAACCAACGGCTTCCATCTCTTCTTTTATTCTTAAAACAACTTTTTCTTCTCCGCAACTTTCAGAAGGGATTCTTATCATATCTCTTAAGAATTTTGTCATTTCTGGTTCATATTTGTTTGCTAAATCTAAAATTTTCTTAAATTCCATATTTTATTCCTCACGCATTCTTTTAATCAATTCATCATAGTGATGAATCAGTTCATACTCTTTATCCCAAAAATCTTGTGATTTCATTGAATCAAGATACTCTTTAGAATAGCCAAATTTCAACCAATCTTTTTCCTTTTGATGGAATAATTTTTCTTTTTGACTTAACGGTCTATAATCAGCTATATCACAAGTGTTAGCTTTTAAGAATACATCTTTAAACCATCTTCTTAAAACAAAGTCTTCCGTTTCTAGATATCTTTTATTTAAATCAGTTAAGACAGTTTCATATCTGTCGTATCCGTCAGTAGCGATTGTCACAACATTATCGTCAGGACCAAGTTTTAAATACTTAGCCATCTTGATAGCACCGAGAATATTACAAATTCCTGATACTCCAAAAAGTTCTTTCATTTCTAAGGCAATGTTTCTATCCACCCCATATTCGACCAATATGTTAGTTCCATCATGAATTAATTTTAATCCCTGTACTGATTCTTCATCTTTTATAAGAGCAATAAAATCAGTGTTTAAAACATTGTGAATTAGGGTACACATCTTATCACCAATACCTTCAATACGATGTTGTCCTCTACCACCATTCATAAGTGTAGAACATTCATAAGGCTCTAAAGCAACAACTTTAGATTCGGGGAAAACCTTCTTGATATGATCTCCTGCCGCTAAAGTTCCAGCTGAACCAGGAGCTGAGGTGAACACTGCAATACGGCCATTTCCAATACCCTTAACTGCATCCACACAAGCACTACCAGTAACATGGCGATGGAAACGATAATTTGGTAATAGTTCAAATTGAGCAAGTGATCGGTTCTTAGGATCTTTCTTTAACTCAAAAGTTCTTTCTAAAGTTAATATTACATCTGATTCAGTTCCTGGAGTTAAATCTAACTTCGCTCCATATTTTCTAATTCTTTCATATCTTTCTTTACTCATATTATCTGGCATTATGACTATTGAATCATATTTCATCAAATTACAAATATAAGAAACGCCAATACCAAAATTACCGGTTGATGGTCCTAAAATTGTATGTTCGCCAGGCATTATCGTTTGATCTACACATCCTTCAATAAGAGTAGAATATGCTGGACCAACTTTATGTGACCCGCTTGGATAATATTTTCCTAATAAAACTACGATATTACATTCAACACCAGTTAATTCTTTAGGCAGCACAATCTTGTGGACATTGTTCTCTTCATCCCGCCAATTAATGTTAAAAAGATTGATTGGATCAAGTTCATTATCCTTGTTTTCTAAAGCTCTTTTTCTTACTTTAGGATCAATTAATGATGGATGTGCCATCTCATCATAAGTTGGTCCAAATGGTATTTTACTCATTTTTTAAGTCCTCTTTTCCTTTTGCATTCATATATTCAACCAGTTCTTCTAAACTATCATTTAAAAGACTAGGTTCTTTCAAAGTTTTTAGTGCACTAGCGGTGTCCTTAAGACCATTACCAGTAATAATAATCGTTACTTCATCCTCCGGTTTAATTATTTTCTCCTTAACCGCTTTTTTAAATCCTGCAAAACTAGCAGCAGCGGCAGGTTCAGCAAATATTCCTTCGGAACTAGCTAACTCTTTCATTGCTTCTTTAATTTCATCATCAGTTACAGCGACGAAATCACCGTTACTAAACTTTACTGCATTCATACCTTTAACTGGATTTCTTGGAATCCCCACTGCTATACTATCAGCATAAGTCGCTTCTTCCGTTTCTTCCAAGTCTCTATTCTCTTTAAAAGCAGCATAAAACGGGGAACATCCTAAAGCTTGTACTCCAAGAATCTTTGGAATCTTTTCAATCATTTTCAGCTTGTAAAGATCATAAAAACCTTTATAGACTCCACCAATTGTACATCCGTCGCCAACAGAAACTACGACCCAATCACTGGGTTTAAAATTCAATTGTTCAGCTATCTCTAAAGCTACCGTCTTCTTACCTTCAATTAAGTTAGGGTTGATCGCGGCATTACGGTTATACCAACCAAAATGATCAATTGCTTTCTTTGATAAACTATAGGCTTTTTTATAATCACCATCAACCTTAATAACATCAGCTCCAAAAGCTAATAGTTGCGTTAGTTTACCGACTGGAGCTCTTTTAGGTACGAAAATAACCGTCTTTAATCCAAGCCGAGCGGCATTACCCGCTAACGACGAAGCTGCATTACCGGTTGATGAACAAGCAACTACACCGTTACCCAACTCCAATGCCTTAACGCAAGCTATGACACTTGCTCGATCTTTTAAAGACTGGGTCGGATTAACTCCATCATCTTTAAAATACAAGTTCTTAACCTCATATTTATTAACTAAGCTATTGCTCTTTAAGAGTGGTGTGAATCCAACTCTTAAAGTATTCTTCGTATATTTTTCTTCAACTGGCAAAAGTGGTAAATATCGCCAAATAGATAAATCTTTATTTTCAAGAAGAGTATTTTTATTAAACACCTTAGCAATCTCTTGATAATCATACTCTATATCTAAAATACCCTCATCCGAGCATTTAGGACAAGTCAACATTTCTTTATCTTTTTTGTAGAACTCATTACACAGGGTGCAACGATAACCTAATATGTAACTCAAAATCTACTCACCAGCTTCCAAGGAAATGATTTTGTACTTACTGACATCAAATAATCCTAAATCAGTTAACTTAAGTTCTGGTATAACTGCTAAGGATAAAAATGCTAGTTGCAAGAATGGATCTTCTATCTCTTCACTTACACCCATATTTCTAATTAACTTGTCTAAACTATCTAATCGTTCTTCCACAAATTCTAACGTCTTGCTAGTCATCAATCCAGCTACTTCTAAATTTAGATAATCTAAAACTTTATTTTCACTGACTAAGACAATTCCACCACCAATGTTTTTTATTTTTTCAATAGCAAGCATCATATCTAAGTCATTATCTCCAAGACAAATTAAGTTATGGGAATCATGGGCAATGGTCATTGCTAAAGCTCCGTTTTTTAATCCGTAGCCTTTAACAATTCCTTTACCAATATTACCACTTTTTTTATGTCTTTCAAGTACACAAAGTTTTAATAGCCCAGGATTATTTTTTGATAAAAATAAACCATCCTTTAAAACAACTCTTTCGACTAATTTTTTTGTAGTTACATTATTTTTTACCAAGCCAATAACATTGACTAAATCACTATTTAACTTAACATTCAAATCGATATTGTCAAAGTCGATTTTAACTGTATCAGTTACTTTTCCAGTATCAATTTTAACTGGATCAACTAGCAATTTATTTTCCCAAACAACAGTTTTACCATTCTTAAAGACATGATTGATTTTAATATTGTCTAAATCTTTAAAACATACAAAATCTGCTTGCTTGCCAGGCGCTATCGCTCCGACATTTTTTAGATTGTAACATTCTGCAATATTTAATGTCGCCATTGAAATCGCTGCAATTGGTTCTATTCCATTCTTTATTGCGATATTTATGTTGTTATCGATATGGCCAATTCTATTAATATCGCTAGGATGTAAGTCGTCGCTGCAAAACAATATTCGGTTATAATAAGCAGGATTTAAACCCCCTAAGAGATCACTGACATTTTTGGTTTGAGAACCTTCTCTTAAATGTACATACATTCCTAGCTTAACCTTTTCAATAAGTTCTTCTGGAGTTGTGCACTCATGGTCTGTCGCAATTCCATTTAACCGATAAGCATTAAGTTCTTTACCAGTTACTGAAGGTGCGTGACCATCAATCACTAAGTCATTAAATATCTCCAGTTTTTCTAACACATCACTATTTCCATGAATCGCTCCCGGATAATCCATCATCTCTCCTAAACCTAAAACATTCTTAGATTTGCGATACTTCTCAATATCCTTAGCTTTAAGAATCGCTCCAGAAGTCTCAAATGGCGTTGAAGGCACACATGAAGGAATCATCATAAAAACATCAATTGAAGACGCTTTAGCTGTTTCAAGCATAAAATCAATTCCAGTATCTCCTAAGACATTAGCTATTTCATGACAATCAGCTACAACTAAAGTTGTACCACGCTTTAAAACCGCTCTTGCGTAATTATTCGGTGTCAGCATACTCGATTCAATATGAACATGACCATCAATAAAACCCGGTGCTAAATAGTACCCTGATAGATCTATTTCCTCTTTGCCTGCATAATCACCAATTCCAATAATCGTCCCATCAGCTATTGCTAGATTTCCAGTATCGATGTCTTTGGTATAAACATTGATAATTTTGGCATTTTTAATAACTAAATCAGCTAATTCTTCGCCTCTAGCAATCGCAAGCAATCTCAACTTATCCAAACTAAGCCCCCCTTTATTCGATATTTTCAATAAAAGACCTCAATAACTTCAGTGAAATACTCTTCCGATATTCCTTATTTGATCTTTGATCATCTATCGGCTTAATAAACTCTTCATACCAATCAACTATTTCACTTACCATTTTTTTAACTTCATCTTTGGTTTTTCCAATTAATCTTTCTTCTAAATCTCTTCTTCTAACAACAGTTACATTAACGCTACCAAAAGCAATTCTAATATCTTTAACAAGATCATTTTCTAATTTATAGGCTCCCGCAAAAGATAACTTAGAGATTGCATCACTTAATCGCGGACCTACCTTCTTAAAATAACTCTTGGTAAAACTAATCTTTGGAATAATAACTTTAGTAATTAACTCATCTTTTTCAAGATCAATTTTTCTTACACCAGTAATAAAATCAGACAAAGCAACTTTACTAACGCCTTTGATAGATCTCTTCTCTACTAAAGCATCAAGAAGATAAAGCGGTACTAATGAATCCCCTGCTGGAGAAGCATTACCAATATTACCAGCTAATGTTGCGGTATGTCTAATCGCAGGTGAAGCCATTTCTAAAATTGTATTCTTTAGAAGTTCTGGTACCAATTCACTTTCCATTATTGCTTCTAAAGAACAAACACTACCGATATAAACAAACGTCTCATCTTCATAAATCTTCTTAAGTTCTTCAATATTGCTGATATAACAAACGTCAGATTTAAAACCAATTGGCATTGAAGTATGAGATCGGTTTTGAATTAACATATCGGTCCCACCAGCTACTATTCTTACCTGTTTATCACTTAATATTTTTAGACACTCATCTAAGTTTAAAGGAATATAAGATGTTACCATAAACCTTCACCTGCTTCAGCCGCTAATTTAACAGCTTCGATAATTAAGTTATAACCGGTACATCGACACAAGTTTCCGGATAGTCCAATCTTAATCTCAAACTCATTTGGATGGGGATTCTTATTCAACAAACTCTCGGTAGCTATAATCATTCCTGGCGTACAAAAACCACACTGAACACCACCGGCTTTGGCAAATGAGTCCTTAATAACTTGATATCTTTTTGTTTTGGAAAACCCCTCTATTGTGATAATTTCCTTGTTTAGAACATTAGCTAAAGGTACTGAACAAGAGTTAACAATTTCTTTATTCATCAGCACTGCGCAAGCACCGCATTCACCTTCACCACAACCTTCTTTTGGACCGGTTAGATTAAAATCGTCTCTTAAAACATCCAATAATCTTCTGCTTGGATCAGTATCTAATTCTTTAATTTCGCCATTGAGTTTAAATTTAATTTTCGCCATTGTTTATCAACTCCATTATGTATTCCGGAGTTACCGGAATCTTAAAGACTCTTCTTTTTATCGCTTGTTCAATCGCCATCGCCACAGCTGGTGCACCGCCAATTAAACTCAATTCACCAACACCCTTAGCGCCATAAGGTCCAAAGGCATATGGGTTATCAAAGAGGTATGTTTCCATCGGACACATATCCATAGCTGTAGGGATGATATAGTCAGTCATATTTTTTTGCATTATCTTACCTTGTTTATGTTCCATAACCTCTAAGTATCCATAAGCTAAACCTTGAGCCAATCCGCCATCCGCTTGTCCCATAACAATTCTTTCGTCAATCGCTTTACCAATATCATAAACTGACCAAGTCTTCTTTATACTTACTTGATAAGTATCCTTATCAACCTCAACTTCAACTACATTAACCCCCCAAGAATATGCTGGATAAGCATCGCCTTTAAAGGTTGCTTCATCATATTTAATATATTCTGGTTGAACATACTGCTTTTCAACCACAAAACTTTCCTCATCAAACCGATCTTTCATTTCTTTTGCGGCTCTAGCCACAATACCGCCAACAATCATCATTGTTCTAGAAGCCACAGTTGGTCCGGAATCAGGGACAAAATCAGTATCTGGATTATCAAAAATAACTCGCTCTATATCTATCTCCAAAATATGTGAAACAAGCTTTCTAAAACTTGTCTTAACACCTTGACCCATATCCACAGCAGCTATTAAAATATATACCTTGTCTTTGTCTTTCTTTAGTTTGACCTTAGCTTTGATATGATTCTGTTCACCAGAACCAGTAAAACCACAACCATGGAAAAACAAACTCATGCCAACGCCTTTAAATTCGCTCTTTTCATACTCTTTTCTTTTATTAAGATAATCTGATGTTTCAATAACTTTAGTAATCATCTCAGGCATCAAAACCGGATCTCTAAAAATACCCATTGTAGAAGTAAAATCATTCTGTTTTGCCAAATGATTCAATTTAAATTCCAGTGGATCTATTCCTAACTTCTTTGCGACATGTTCAAAAAACATCTCAACCGCAAAGAACATTTGTGGAGCCCCGAAACCTCTAAATGCTCCGTTAGGAACAGTATTCGTTCTAAATACATCACCGCTAATATCAAGGTTATCAATTTTATAAGCCCCAGTACAAGCAATTAAAGCTCTTGATAAAACCACTCCACTCAATCCAATATTAGCGCCGCCATCAATTCCTACAACTGCTTTTAATCCATGAATCTTATTATCCAAAACATAACCTTCGAAATGTACTCTTGAAGGATGTCTTTTAGTTGTGACGAGCATATCTTCTTCACGTTCAAAAATTAACTGAATCGGCTTTTTTATTTTCTTAACAGCTACAGCTAATTGACAACCTATAAGCGAAGGGTATTCCTCTTTCCCTCCAAAGGCACCACCTACAGTAGCTTGAATTACTCTGACATTATCTTCTTTTTCACCTAAAGCTTGAACAACTGCATTTTTAACATAATATGGACATTGAATTGAACCTAGAAGTGTAACCTTATCTTTTTCAGGATAACCAATAAAACCTTGTGTTTCAATATAAGCTTGTTCCTGATAAGATGTCTTATAATCATATTCGACTTTTTCTAATCCCTGAAAAGCCTTTTCTCCAAGACCTTTATCAAAATGATAATGAACCACACTATCAGTCCATTCAAATACTGGTTCTTCCTCTTTATAAGTTATCTTAACTTGTTTTAAAAGATCATTTAAAACTTGCTTTTCTGGTCCGATAATAAGTGAAATAGGTTCATACAAATAAGTAATTTTTCCAGTAGTAAAAACAGGCATATCTTCATAGATAACCTTAACAATATTTTTTCCAGGAACATCTTTATAATCAACTACATAATACCCATTAGGTAATTCAGGGTATTCAATCTTTAAAATCTCCCCTTTAGCAATCTGTGACCTAACAGTAAAGGCATAAAGCATTCCTTCTAGTTTATAATCAGCTACATACTTCGCTTTACCGCTACACTTATCTTCATTATCTACTTTATTAATTGAAATTGATATATCCTTCAAAAGAATCACTCCTTATTAAAACTGATAGCTCCCGTAGGACACTTAGCAACACATAAACCGCATTCAAAACATTTGTCTGGATTAAAAGTAATCACACCTGGATAGGAAATTGCGAAATATGGACATATTTTTTCGCACAACATACAATCAATACATTTATCCTTGTCTAAAACTGGTAAAGATTGTTTATAGACAACTTCCTTTTTTAAACCATGATTTATGACTTCTTCAATTGAACTAAAGCCATATTTCTCTAAAACTTTTGGCAAGTCTTTAATGATCTTAGAATAAAGATCTTTGCCATATAACAAAGCCGCTGAAAGCATTTGTACTCCACTAGCACCAGCTAGCAAAAACTCTAAGACATCGTCAGCGCTTTTAATTCCGCCAACGCCAATAACGGTTAAAGATGGTTCAGCTTGCTTAATCTTATAAACTGTCGCTAAGGCAATTGGTTTTATCGCTGGTCCACTGGTCCAAACAAAACCTTTATCATTACCATAAATAATTTTTCTTTCTGAAATATCAATCTTCATAGTTGGACCTAAAGAATTAATCGCAACTACACCATTAGCTCCAGCTTCTTTTATCGCTCTTGCGAAGCCTTCCGGATTTGGTATATGCGGACTTATTTTCATATAAATCGGCTTAACTGTGTTTCTTCTAATCGTCCTAACGGTCTCTTGAATAACACTTAAATCAGTCCCAACATAATGAGTCGAAATTTCATAAGCATCCGCGAACTTATCTACTTTTGGAACGAGAAACTCCATGTCTTCTTTAGTGTATCCTAAGCTAATGATTAAAGGTCGATCTTTACTTTTATGAAACTCCGGTAAAATTTCATCTACCCAAACCTTATAACTAAGTTCGCTCCAAAGCTCACTATTCATAATAAAAGTCTTATCACCGTAAATACATGGCTTTGGTATATGTGGAAGTTCCTTGGAAATTGTCTTCGTTACAATTCCTCCACAACCTTGTTCTACTAGATAATTCAACTTAGCTAAATCACCATTTAACGGTCCCGCTGCCGGCATCAATGGATTCTTAAATGTCATCCCATCAAAACTAGTACTTAAATCTAACATCATTGCCTCCTTCATTAATTCTTGACCAAAGTCTTTTTGCTTGAGTCAATCCTTCTAATCTATCTATTGAATAATCTTCAGTTTCTTGATAATCCTTATACTTAATTTTACCTCTTGCTATGACCCAATTTGGTTTTAAACCAGGGAATACTCCATAAAACAAATGTGAAAAAATATTGTTTTCATCAACTGGAGTCAAGTTGTTAAAATCAAGCACTAAAAGATCAGCCTCTGCGTCTTTTTCAATTCTACCGAGTTTAGTTCCTAAAAGACTATTTGTATATTCATAAGTATTTGTAATAATTCTTTTCAAATCATCCAAAGAAAAACCAATCGGAGATGATTCCTTTAAATGACTTAGATAATAGATGTTTAGATATTCAATCGGTTGAGACGGAATTAATCCATCATTACCGCTAATTACCCTAATTCCTTTATCTAAGAATTTCTTGATTTGAGAAATGCCTACAGCATTATTCAAGTTTGACGTAACATTAACCGCAATAACTGCATTATGTTTCTTTATTATGTCCATTTCCAATTCATTGATATGAGTACAATGGACTAAAATACTTTTTTCATTTATTAAATTATACTTTTCTAATCTTTCTACTACTCTCATACCGTACTTGCTAATCGAATCTTCTTCATCCATTAAACTTTCAGCCACATGTATGTGAATACCATTATTATTTAAATTCCTACTTATTTTTTTTAAGCTTTCGTCGCTTAAAGAAAGTAAAGCGTGCATACCAAACAAAGAATTCGCTAAGGATTTCTCTCTTAATTTAAAGCCAGATAAATTTTCTTTAATCGCTGCTTCAACATCAAACCTGTCACTTGTCTCAAAAGCAGTTACACATCTTAAACCTAATCTTTCAACAATTGCTTTTTTAATCAATCCTAAACTTCCTTCAATCTCACCGCTAGCGTGATGATCAATAAGTGTAGTAGTTCCAAAGCTAAGTTGATTCATCGCTCCAATTAAACTTGAATAATATATTAAATCTCTATCTAAAAAATGATCTACCTTCCACCATAGTTGTTCTAGTATCTCTACAAAATTTGTTGGATTAAACTTAAGACTCATGCCTCTAGCAAAAGTCGAATATAAATGCGTATGTCCACTGACAAAAGCTGGAATAACGAGCTTTCCAGCAAGATTAAATTCTTCGTAACCCAAATTCTTATAATCGCTCATTTTGCCTGTGGCGATTATTTTTTCGTCAATTACTATAAAACCTAAGTCTTCATATTTTTGATAGTCATAGATTTTTACGTTTAATAGAGCATAAGCCATAAATAAGCCTCCAAACTTATAACTTGATTCCTTTACCGCCAATAAACTCTGAATTCCTAATTACAAATTGACCGCGGTTCATTAAATATGTAACTTGTCCTGATCTTTTAAAATTCTCATACAAATTGTAATCTGTCGCATTATGAGCTTCATAAATAAAGTTATCAAAAATCTCATAGATGAATAAACTAGCAATATTGCCTTCTTTAATCTCGCCTCTATCTTGCAAATTCGGATAAAGACCAGCAATATTCTTACTCATCTTATCGATTACTTTTTCTTGAAATAATTCATACATAACATCAAATGAAAATTCAATTCCACCAATACCCAAAGGTATATCATTTAAAAATTGTTTATCCTTGTCTGTTTTATTAAAACTACAATGATCGGTACCGATTGTATAAACATCTTTAAAATTATCTTTTAAAAGCGTTCTTTCTTTTCTTGTTCTTAATGGCGGTGCTAAAGTATATAAAAACCCATCACAACGCTCTAAAAAGTCATTAGTGAAAAGAAAATAATGCGGACAACTTTCTATAAAGAAACGTTTATTGATTAAATTAGGAAAGTCATTCTTTAATCTCTCTAATGTATTTCCACTGCTTAAATGGACCATGTATAAATACCCACCGTATTTTTCTACATATGAAGCAAGTTTCAAAGCTTCTTTGGTCTCAGATAGCGTTGGTCTTGATTTCAATAAACAATTGAATTTAAAATTAGGATTTAAATCAATTAAAGAATCATTTTCAATATGCGCAAGCAGTAAGAACTTATACTTTTCTGATAACTTTAAAAGTTCAATTATTGCCTCATCATAAGTTCTTCTACCACTATTGGAATAAGTTGTGAACAACTTTAAAGAATTAATCCCAAGGTCTTTCATCTTTAGAACAAATTGTTCTAAATCACATTTTGGATCTTTTATTGTCGCATGAAAGAAATAATCAATACAAGATTTTTCAGCTTCCTTGAGTCTCTCGTAATAAGCTTTTTCTAAATCTTCAACATTATCTACCGGATCAAGAAAGTCAATAATTGTAGTAACGCCACCAAAGGCAGCTGCTTTGGTTCCAGAATAAAAATTATCTCTTGACCTAATATTACCCAAATTTAAATCAAAATGAACGTGAGGATCAATTAAACCCGGTAAAACTAAACTATTTTGCACATCCAAAGTCTCTTTAGCTACAAAATAATCTTCCGAAATTTTAACAATCCGGTCTTGGTTTATATAAACATTACATTTTTTAAACTTGCCATCAAGAAAAACTCTACCGTTGGTTATTCGCTTGTCATACATCATCCTCACACTCCTTTTTTAAATTATTTCTACTTCTTTAAAACCGTATCTTTCACAGACTTGATCTAACAAATCATTCCTCACAACCAAACATAAATCAATACCTGCTTCAATTAGTCGGTTTATAACCTGATCAAAACCTTGACCATTTAATTCTAAAACACCAATTTCATCTAAATAAACAGGACTAATTTTATTTTTAATAAACTCATCAATTATCTTATCTAAATAAATAAAAGCAGATTCATAGAATAAGTAAGGTCCTAATTGATAAATTATTTTACTATTCTCATCTAAATAAATATCTCTAATAACAAAAGGAATTTCTTCACCAGTACTTAATCTTTGTAAATTATATCCATAAACCAAAGAATCTTTCATTATCTTCCTAGCGATAAAGCCATCACCTAATTGCTTTTCCTTATAATAATTTTGTAATCTAGTAGATTTAAAAGAATTAATTCTACCAGTAACGATCTTCACCATCTAGAATCTCCCGCATATGTTTATGACCTAATTTGTTATGGATAATCGTTAATATCTCGGCACTGATTGAAATAGCAATTTCTTCTGGAGTCATACCGCCAGTATCAAGCCCAATCGGTGAATAAAAGAAGCCTAAATCTAAATCTTTACCAAACTTTTCATATGTCGATTTTAGATAACCTTTGATTTTGTCCGGAGAACATAACATTCCCAAATATGCCGGTTTAATCTTCTTTTCAAGAATTCTGTTTATAACATGATAATCATACTTATGACTTGGAGTACAAACAATAATGAAACTTCCGTCTTTAATTAAATCTTGATCGATAAAATCAACAAATCCAAGATTGACCAATTGATCGGCACCTAAAAATTTATCAATTACTTCAGTTCTTTCATCAATTGCTGTTACATGGAAATTCATTGTCTTTAAAACATTAACTAGCGCTTGACCAACATGCCCTGCACCAAAAACATAAATTGAAGCCTTAGGTCCAATATACTCATAAAACAAAGTGACAACACCTCCACAAACCATTGGTAAAGTAGTGGACTCAGGCAATACTTTACCCTCATCCAACACGTATGTTTCCAGCAAACTTTTTCTTTCTTTAATAAGTACCTTTGCTTTATTTACCGCATAATATTCAATCGCACCGCCACCAACTGTTCCGTAGGTTAAACCACTTTCTAAAACAATCATCTTTTTGCCAACCTCAACCGGTCCAGCTCCTTCTTTCTTAACAGCGGTAATTGCCATCATCGCGATGTTTTTTCTTCTGTACTCATTAATCAGTTTAAAGATGTCCACCTTTAATCACCTAAAATTTAACTAGGGTTAAAACAATAGCTATAACTAAAACCGCTGTTGAAATAATTGGACTAATTCTACTTCGATCAAACTTAGCTAAAGCCTTTAAAGGATTAGTGGCTAATACTAATAAAACTGCAAAAGCACCAGAGATTAATCCTTCAGTTATAACGAAAGAAATTGCTGGTTCAAAACCTCTTATTCTGAAATCTAAGAAATCTGTCATTAAGTAATTCATGCCATAATAACCAATCATAACTAAGCGCCAAGCCACACTTACTAAAACTATTGATGTGATCTTAACTGATAATTTCTTTGATTCAAACAAAGGAATAACCGCAAAAACTAACAACGTTTGAATAGCCATAGCTATCATTGGATTGATTGTTTTCGCTGGAAAAAGGAAAGGCAAAAACAAATTAGTGGCTTTAATTAAAATTGCTACTAACCCAACAAAGAAAATTGCTTTTCTTGAGGAAAGTGATTTATAAGCATGATAAAGAATAAACGTAACAATTGG
>PGXI01000138.1 GCA_002839125.1 Tenericutes bacterium HGW-Tenericutes-5 | reverse complement strand
ATAAAGTCTTCATCAGTCTCGCCAGGAAATCCAACAATAAAGTCTGTAGTAAGAGCGACATCAGGAATTTCGGTTTTAATCTTTTTTATCATTTTTAGATACTCAGATGTAGTATATTTTCGATTCATTTTTTTAAGAATTTTGTCAGTACCACCTTGAAGAGGTACATGCAAATGATGAACTATTTTTTTAGAATTTTTGATTACTTCTAGTATTTCATCATCAATTTCAGTTATTTCAATTGAAGAAATTCTGATTCTTTTTAGTCCTTCTATTGTTTCTAAATCTTTTAGTAATTGTGAGAAACTGTAATCTTTTAAATCTTCGCCGTAACCACCGGTGTGAATACCGGTTAGAACAACTTCAATATGACCATGTGCCACTAGTTGTTCTACTTCTTTGATGATTACATCTTTAGTTTTAGATCTGATTCTTCCTCTAGTATAGGGAATTATACAATAAGTGCAGAAATTATTACATCCGTCTTGTATCTTTAAAAAGGCTCTTTTATGTGTGTGAAAATCATTAATTGATAATGCGTCATATGATTCAGCTTTTTCTAGAGGTGAAACTAGATTAAGTGGTACTTTATGGGTTAAATAATTTTCAAGATAGTCTACCAATGAATCTCTATTCTTAGTGCCAATTACTATTTTAACTCCTTCTATTTCTAGCATTTCTCCTGCTTTTAATTGTGACAAACATCCCATGACGATTACAATTGCGTCTTTATTGAGCTGAATCGGTCTTCTGATTACTTGTTTAGATTTTTTCTCGCCAGCATTCGTTACCATACATGAGTTAATGATATAAACATCGCTAAACTGATCAAAATCAACAATTTCATGCCCTTTTTTTAAGAAACTTTCCATTACCGCTTCAGTTTCATAGGCATTCACTTTACAACCTAGGGTATAAAAAGCTACTTTCATGATTTCGCCTCCATAATGAACTTCATGATTGAAGTCACATAGATAGCTGCGGTTTCCGCTCTTAAAATTGTTTTACCTAACGAAACTGTTTTGAAGCCTTTGCTTTTCAATTTTTGAATTTCCTTAGAACTAAATCCACCTTCAGGTCCAATCAATGCTAATACATTATCTGTGGGAAAAATGTCCTCAAGAATATTAGAGAGTGACTCGTCATTTTCTCTGGCGTAGCAAACTATGAGTTTATTGTAATTTGTTAAATCTAGATTGTCTAGATTAGTTAAATCGTGAATTTTTGGTAGAATAGTTCTTTCTGATTGTTCGGAAGCTTCTTTAATGATAGTTTCATAACGATTTAACTTTTTAGAAAAATCATCAATTTTGATGATTGATCTTTCCGTAGTTAAAGGCAAAATTGCTTTAACGCCAAGTTCTGTTACTTTTTGAAGAACTAATTCAAAGTTATCTTTTTTAATCATACTAACACCGAGTGTAAGATTAAAAGGCTTAAAGGTGTTTTCAAGACTATTAATTATTTGCAGGTAAACATCACTTTTATTTATTTGGCTAATTGAAGCCAGATAAATATCGCCTTCAGTAGTATTTATTATAACTTGGTCATCAAGAGACATGCGCATAACAACTTTAATGTGATGGGCGTCTTGACCGGTTATGATTATTTGCTTGTTTTTTATATTTTCTTTATTTATAAAGTATCTTTGCATATTATCACCATAATTATCA
>PGXI01000022.1 GCA_002839125.1 Tenericutes bacterium HGW-Tenericutes-5 | reverse complement strand
TTGCGTTCGTAAACAACTGGTTATTGAATAAGTTGATTAATCTTCAATATGACCTTATTTTTACCAGTATTGATTTTAAAAATATTGGTAGTATTGGCAATCATCTATTCTTGTTTAATGGTTTTCCTTTTGGTGAAGTAGAAGTACCGGTTGAGTATGATGTATTTAAGTTTAATGAGAATAGTGAGTTGGTTGATTCTTTGTCAATCAAAGAAGCCTGGTCTTTTAGAGCACTTAGTTTAATCTTGGATAGTCCGAGACGAAGTCTAATTATTGATGGAAAACTGAATCAAGAAATGATGGTTAAGGTTACCCAGATAACTCCTTTCAGCATCCAATTGGACATCAGTGGATTAAGCTCTGAATATATCGAAAACCCTACGTGGGAACTCATGTATCCATATATAGGCTTTGAAAGATGGGAAGCTTTAGAGTATACAAGTTTAGAGAATGGAATAGTTACTTTTAGTGGTTTATTACCGAGTTATTATGCTATCGATATTAGTTACAATATAATCTATGGAGATGATTATGACGAGTTTTCTAATTTTCAAGCTGCGATTAGTATTCCATATATAATGAACTCTAATTTTATTGATAATATTTTGGTTAGTGGCGATACAGCTGAGGTTTATCTTTATACGATTGATAGGGATAGGGTTTT
The DNA here is from genome assembly GCA_002839125.1 of Tenericutes bacterium HGW-Tenericutes-5. Classification (GTDB taxonomy): domain Bacteria; phylum Bacillota_I; class Bacilli_A; order Izemoplasmatales; family Hujiaoplasmataceae; genus UBA2289. The sequence goes on along the minus strand of PGXI01000022.1, from coordinate 14,077 downwards.
TGAAGAAGGTTCGATTGTAGTTTATCAAGACGGGTTTAAAGAAGAAAACATTATCGAATGTTCTATCGAGTATATTGGTGATATGGCAATAATAACAGGTCTTTCAAGTGATACAACCTATTATTTTACCTTTATGACAGATGATGATTTTAGCGAGTATTTTGAAGAAGATGTCAATCTGGTTTTAAAGAGTTTTATAATTACATAAAATGATTTTGTGAGAGAGCTTTCTCTCACATTTTTTATGTATTTTTAAAGGATACACTTTGGTATTTATGATATAATAATAAAAGAGTTTTTAAGTGGGGAGTTATTATGAAATATAATGAAGAACTAAGTCTATTAAGGAATAATGTCAAGGAAATATATGATTTATCAAGAAACAAAGTTATAAGTTCTAATCTTAAAGGCGAACAAGATATCGTTACTAGTACCGATCTCTTTATTGAGAAGGAATTGGTCAAGACTATCAAAGCTATGTTTAAAGATGATTTCTTCTTAACTGAAGAGTACTCTAATTTAGCTGAGTTAAGAAATAGGACTTGGATTATTGATCCAATTGATGGAACTAGTAATTATGCAAGCGGATTGAGTGAATATGTGATTCAGATAGCTTTATTTGATGAAGGTGACATTCAATTGTCTTATATCTATTATCCAGGTCAGAATCAAGAATATTACGCTGTTAAGGACTTTGGTGCTTATTTGAATGAGGTTAGATATAAGGTTAATAACCGCTTAGAAACTACTTTTATGATAAGTATGGTTGGTATTACTCATAAAACTAAAGATAAATATTATTATAAGAAAATATTAGATGTAGCAATTGAAAACAAGTATAAAATGAGAATGCTTGGTTCGATTGGTTTAGAGCTGGCTTTATCAAGCAATGGGATTTTCGAATTGTTTTATTCAAATGTAACAAATGTTTGGGATCTTTATCCAGGTATATTGTTATTAAGAGAAGCTGGAGCTATATTATTGAATGAAAAAGGTTTGACTTATCAATTAGGAGATAAAAATTTGTTTGTTTGCAAGAATGATAAGGTAGTACAGTTTTTAAAAGAAAGGATTTTGAAAAATGAGTAATTTAGGCAAAGATGAATTAAAAATTATAAAAGCATTTCAAAAGGGTGAGATTACTGAGTATTATGTTTACCGTAATATCGCCAAAAAAGAGAAGGATGAAAAGAATAAAGAGATTTTACAGACGATCGCTAAAGATGAGATGCGACATTATAAGATTTGGGAAGATATTAGTGGTGTTAAGGTTAAAGAAAGTAAATTATTAATCTTTATCTATAGGATTATGACTTTTATCTTTGGATATACTTTTACTTTAAGAGTTATGGAAATGGGTGAAGAAAAAGCTCAAAAAGCATATCTTAAATTAAAGGGATATGAAGATGTTATTAATCAAATCACAAGTGAAGAAGAACAACATGAACAGAAACTATTGGATATGCTCGATGAAGAAAGATTAAATTATGTGGGTTCAATGGTTTTAGGTTTGAACGATGCTTTAGTAGAGTTAAGTGGTACTTTAGCCGGATTAACTTTTGCTTTTCAAAATACAACGCTTATTAGTTTGAGTGGACTTATTACTGGTATCGCTGCGAGTTTAAGTATGGCAGCGAGCGAATATCTGTCATCAAAAGCGGATAATCGCCCTGATGCTTTAAAGAGCGCAGTTTATACCGGTAGTGCTTATATTGTGACAGTTATCTTGTTAGTATTACCATATCTTTTAATTCATAATCCTTTTGTTTCTTTAGCAATAATGATTGGAACGGTTATTTTTATTATTTTCTTTTTTAATCTGTATATCTCCGTCGCTAAGAATATCGGCTTTAAGAAAAGGTTCTTACAGATGGCTGCGATTAGTTTAGGTGTTGCAGGATTAAGCTTTGTGATCGGTATTGGAATTGAAAGAATTTTAAATTTGAATATTTAACTATAGTATTATAAGCACTTCTTTTAAAAGGAAGTGCTTATTCTTTATTGTTAAAAAGAGATTTTAAGTTTATAATTTTAATAGACATATTTTTCTAGAGGAACTAGATGAAACAGACAACAATTTATTATTTAACAAGGATATTTATGGGAATAAGTTTTCATATGCTTTTTACCGCAGCTGGGTTGTATAGAATTGACGTTGCGAGTTTAAAGGTTTATGAACTTATTTTAATTGGTTCAGCGATGGAGATTTCGATTTTTATTTTTGAAGTTCCGACTGGGATAGTTGCGGATTTAAAATCAAGGAAATTAAGTGTCATCATTGGTTTGTTTGTAATGAGTATCGGGATTTTTATCGAGGGTTTGACAATAGTCTTCTTATTAATATTCTTAGCACAGTTTATTTGGGGATTTGGGTATACCTTTATCAGTGGTGCGCTTGACGCTTGGATTAGTGATGAGATTAAAAATGAGAATATTGAAAAAGTGATGATTCAAGCATCGCAAGGCTATCAACTAGCAAGTGTATTAGGGATAATATTAGCCGCTGTCATCGGTTTAAAAGATATAAGAATTGCATTGTTTGTTGCAGGTGGATTAAGTTTGTTTTTAGCGGTTTTCTTGATTTTTTTCATGAAGGAAACAAGAGAAAGAGAAGATATCAAACCAGGTCAATTTTATAAAAGATATTATGGACAATTAGTAGATGGTTTTTCTCATATTAAAAAGCACCGGGTATTAAGAATAATGTTTTTCATTATGTTATTTTATGGCTTGTATAGTGAGGGCATTGATAGGACTTATGAGGTGTTTATTTTAGATGGTTTAGATTTTCGTACCACTCTTGATATCGCACCGATTTGGATTCTTTCCATTATCAATGCCAGTGTTGCGATTTTTAGTTATATAATGTTAAATATAGTTAAGAAGTACTTGAAGAAGGGACATCATATTTATATTTGGGCTTTCAATCTTACCTTGATGATGATTTTAGGAATCATTGGTTTTGCTTATTTGCCGAATATTTACTTTGCTTTATTTGGTTTTATTTTCTTTTCCATTTCAAGAGGTGGAACCTATCCACTCCTTGATACTATCTTGGTCAAGAATACACCTTCAAAAGTTAAGGCAACAGTCTTATCGAGTTCTGGTCAATTGGATGCGATTGGGCAGTTATTGTCTGGGGGATTAATGGTGGTACTGGCTTTATGGTTTAACGTAACTGAGCTCTATTTAGTAACCGCTATACTTTTAGTAGTACCGTTATTATTATTTACAAGATTAAAAAATAATCATATCAATGATTCAAAGTTGTTAGAAGTAAATAATTAAAAATTTATTTTAAAGGGAATGATTTTTTTGAAAACAGTTAAGATTAAAGTAGCTGATATCGTAATTGAATATACTTACAACTTTGATGATTATTTTCGCGGAAATATTGAACAATATATCGTCTTGGTTGAAGAAGCGAGATATCGGATTAATTGTATGATAGTAGATGATATTGAAGAAATTGATATCGATGGTTTAACTAAGATTGATAACCGCGATTATTATTTAAGTCAAACATTAGAGGTTGTTAAAGTCTATCATCCGGGAACGCGCGTGTTGTCACAGTTGGTATATTTTGATAAATTAAGAAAGACTTGTGAGATTAAGTTGAACCGATTAAGCATCAAAGATTTAGCGATGCAAGAGTATGCTTTAAGCGGTGTAATATTTATGGAAATTGCCCTTATGGAAGGATATTTACCACTTCACGCTAGTGCGATAAGTTTTGATGATCAAGCAATTTTGTTTGCTGGAAAATCAACAGTTGGAAAATCCACCCAATCAACAATGTGGCGTTTTTATTTTAAGGATAGAGTAGAACTTATAAATGATGATAAGCCTTTAATATTTGTAAAGAGCGGAATGTTGTTTGTGACTGGTAGTCCATTTAGCGGTAAGGATAGTTTAAGTAAAAACCTAACGAGAAGAATAAGAATGATTGTTTTTTTAGAAAAAGAGTTAGCTCCTTTTATTGAACATTTGGATAGTAAGACAAAGGTGGAGTTAATCTTTAGAAATACAATTAATATTGGGCATGTGGAAACAATAGATAATATTGTAAGTATAATTACTAAAATCGTTGAAGAAATTGATATTATCAGATTTTATGCAACTAAGAATTATGATAGTGTTGAATATCTAGAAAAGTATTTAGAAGGTAAATTTGAAGACGAAACAGTTAGTTAAGTCTCTAGATATTTCGCTTTAATTATTTTTAATTTAAACTTCATTAAGCAGAAGAAAAATTCTTCTGCTTTTTTGTTAGTTTGTCAAAATTTTAAAATTGGTGTAAAATGAAATTGTAATAAATATATAAAGGGTGTGAAGGAGATGAAAGAGAAGGTAATTACTCAATTGGGTGAGATTTTTGAAAGAGTTAATTACAGTGATGATGAAAAACAAAAACTACAAGAAATAATAAAAAGGCATCCAATGCGGATACCCGAGTATTACTATGATTTAATTGATTTTGATAATGATCAAGACCCAATTAGAAAGTTAGCTATCCCAAGTGTTTTAGAAGCGAGTCTTTTCGGAGAAGAAGATACTTCTGGTGAAGCCAGTAATACAAAAATGTTAGGATTACAACATAAGTACAAACAAACCGCTTTAGTTCTATGCACTAATAATTGCTTTATGTACTGTAGACATTGTTTTAGAAAGCGAATGGTTGGTTATACCCAAACTGAAATATTGGAAAGAAAAGATCAAGCAATCGAATATATAAGAAACCATAAGGAAGTCAATAATGTTTTGATTACCGGTGGAGATGCTTTTACCATGAGCAATGATCTAATTGAAGGTTACTTAAAAGAGTTATGTGGTATGGATCATTTAGATTTCATAAGGTTTGGGACGAGAAGTATCGTGGTTAAACCGGATAGAATTTATGATGACTTAGATTTGCTTAGAATTTTAAATATTTATACAAAGAAAAAAGAAATAATTATAGTAACTCATTTTAATCACGAGTTAGAACTTACTGAAGAAGCAAAAAAAGCAATTAGAGCTTTAAAGAAGCAAGGATTAATAATCAGAAATCAAACTGTGCTTTTAAATGGTGTTAATGATAATGAAAATACTATCGCAAGACTATTTAATGGTTTGGTAAATGCCGGTGTTGAGCCATATTACTTGTTTCAATGTCGACCAGTAAAGGGTGGAGTTCACTTTCAAGTTCCTCTATCACGCGGTATTGATATTGTAAGTAAAGCAAGAGAAAAGCTTAATGGAATTTCTAAAGCATTTCGATTTGTTATGTCACATAAACGAGGAAAGATTGAAATATTTGGTAAGACTGATGAGGCTGTTATTTTCAAGTTTCATCAAAATAAATACGATGAAGATGCGAACAAGATTTTTATGAAGACAATCGATGAATTAGCTGTTTGGCTTGATGAAAATTTAGACTATATAAAAAAAAGTGAGATTTGATTATCTCACTTTTTTCATGAATTCATTAAGCTCATTTGTTTTAGGATTTTCTAAGATATCAGGTATTCCGCATTCATGAATTTTACCTTCATGCATATATATTACGTAGTCCGCAAAGTCTTTAACAAAACTTAAGACATGAGTAACGAAGATGAAAGACTTACCTAAACCTTTTAATTCTTCAACTGCAGTTAAAACTTCATGGGTTAGAATCGGGTCTAAAGAAGCAGTAGGTTCATCTAAGAATATTATTTCCGGATCTACTGATAAAGCTCTAGCTATGGAAGCTCTTTGGGCTTGACCGCCAGACACATTTTTTGGTAATTTATTTACTTGATCTTCTAAGTGAAGAAGTTTCAAATATTTCATTGCGGTTTCTTCGGCTTCTTCTTTAGGTTTGTTTCTTGTTTTTTCTAGGATTAAAGTAATATTTCGTTTTAATGATAAATGTGGAAATAGATTGTGTTGTTGGAAGACGAAACCAACATGTTTCTTATACTCAGGGTTATCAACTGATAAATCATTGATTTTAATTGTTCCTGAGGTTGGTTTTTCTAGTCCTGACATTAATCTAAGGAGTGTTGATTTACCACTACCGGAAACACCGATAATAGCGATAGAGTTATGATTATCTAAACTAAAGTTCAAATCTTTTAATACATCCACGTCATAAGTATGGTTAATTCCTGTGATTTCTAGTTTCATAATGATAACTTCCTTTCAATGTATTTTGTAAATTGTGAAAGTGGAATGGTTATCAAAAGATATAAGCCCCACATTAAAATATAGCCTTCAACATAAGCGAAGTTCCTTGATTGAGCAACATCGATGGTGAAGAAAAGTTCTGGGTAGCTTAAGAGATTTAATAGCGCACTACCTTTAATAATGAGTGAGAAGTTGTTCATTAACGGTGGCATTAAGATTCTTATTACTTGCGGAATGATGATATAAAAGTAGCGTTGAAATGAAGTGAAACCGAATAAATCCATCGCAAGATATTGATCATGTGAGATAGAGGAAAAAGCCGCTTTATAGACATTTTTCATATATGGTGACATATAGATAATTAACGCAAGAACGCCAAATAGATTGCGGTTGTAAGAGTTAAATGCCGGACCGATTAAAAATGCGGTTACGATAATTAACACCAAAAGAGGAGTTCCATAAATAATTTCGGTAAAGACATCGATAAGAGCATTAAAGTATTTGATTTTTGATTTTTGTAATAGATAGAGAATAAAACCTAAAACCATACTTCCTAGAAGGGAGATGATTGATACGAAGATGGTATTCTTGATTCCGTTTAGAATTACATTTCGATAAGGAAAAAATGGTTCAAATGAGAAATCATCTGTTTGTCTTAAAGCTACAAACACCATAAAGGCGATTACTGTCATAATCGCCGCTATGTATGAAATTATTGTTTTTAGTTTATTCAGTGATAAAGAATTCGAGACCATATCTACCTAACCCTTCAATGATTTCTGCGTCCCATTTGTCGGCTAAAACTTCGTATAAACCACCAGTTTGTGTAAAGGTAGCTATAAACGCATTGGCTTGATTAAGAAGTTCGGTATTACCTTTTTGTACAGCCATGCCAATAGGACTTGAAACGAATGAATCCCAAACAACGATTGTTGTATTTGGATTAGCTCTATTTCCATCAACTACAGGATTAGCACTCATTAACAAGATATCAGCTGTTCCTTGAACAACTGATTCAACAGCGGTTCCAAGATTAGTTGAAATAATAACTTCTTTACCGAAAGATTCTGGGATTGTTGCGGATACTTGTGATGCAATACCGCTGAATTTAGAGTCTTCAATTGCGAGTAAATCCTCATAGCTTGAATCTTCTGTGATGTTGTTTGCTTCTGCGAAGTCTTTATTAACTAAAGAGATTATCTTGAAGAAGAAGTATGGGTCAGAGAAATCAACGCTTTGGCTTCTTTCTTCAGTTATACTCATTGAAGCGATGATAATATCAATTTCTCCAGAGTTTAGTGAAGGAATTAAAGAAGCGAAATTAGTATTGACGATTTCAACTTCTCTACCTAAAAACTCTCCGAAGGCTAATGCGATATCAACGCTAATCCCTTCTGGTTCAGACTGGAGGTTAAGCGTTTCAAACGGCGGATAACGAAGATCCATCCCGACTCTTAGTGGTGGTAGTGAAGTAGTGGTTGGGTTATTTCCATCAGCGGTTGTAGTAGTGGTGCTTGAACAAGCTGAGACGGTAAATACTGTAAATAGTATAAAAAAGACCATTATGAATTTTTTCATGTTTTATTTAGTAAGATTTAAATATGTTTATTTTTTGCTTTTTTTAAATTTAAATCTTTCTCCTTTCACCTGAAAATATTTTATCACAAGTAATTCGTTTTTACACGAATAAAGTCTTAAAAATTTTTATGTTCAAACTAAATTATGGTAATTTATGTTAATTTTATGCTAATTTCATTTTGAAAGTGTATTTTGAAGTAAAAGAATATGATATAGTATTATTGGTAGGTGATTGAGAATGAATGAAATCAATAAGAACAAAGAAGCTTGGAATCTTTTGTCTAAAGAACATTATTTTAACTTTAAAAAACAATTAGAAGAGAATAAGACATTGCTCAATGATAATATTGTCAAAGAATTAGGAAATATTAGATTTAAGAGTTTGATTCATTTACAATGCAATATTGGTCAAGACACTATCTCTTTAGCAAGAATGGGTCTTGGTAAAGTAGTAGGCGTTGATTTATCCGATGAAAATATCTTTTATGCAAATAAGTTAAAAGAAGATTTTAATATGGAGAAAATGGAATTTATTGAATCTGATGTTTTAGAATTTGGTGATAAGCATAATGATTTATATGATATTGTCTTTACCTCAGAAGGTGTATTAGGTTGGTTGCCAGATTTAAAGAAGTGGGCTAAGGTTGTGAGAGGTTTGTTGAAAGATGATGGATTTTTTTATGTTTATGACTCACATCCGATTTTACATATTTTTGATGATAGATTAATTGCGGAAAAAAGGGAGTTTGTATTAAAATATGATTACTTTAATGCAAAGGCTGATCTTGGGTATGAAATTGGTGGATATGCGGCCGGTGTTAAACATGCGGAGAATTATTGGTGGAATCATAGTTTAAGCGATATTGTTAATGCACTTATAGAAGCAGGTTTAGAAATAGAGTACTTACATGAGTTCGATACTTTGTTTTGGGATAATGGCGGAATGACTCATGTTGGTAGGAGTTTATATCAATATCCAGAGTTTAGAAATAAGTTACCGATGTCTTATAGTATTAAGGCGAAGGTAAGAAAATAGGAGAAAAATCACTTGCTTGAGTGGCTTACTGTTTGAAAAATAATTATTAAAATTATTTTAAAAAAAGCATTATTTAAAATCAGTTTATGATATAATTAAATAAATCATTAAGAAAATATACTATTTTAATTACTTTTTTTAGGAGAAAACATGAGTGCTAAAGAGTTTTTGCCATTAAGTGATCAAATTAAAAAACTGAATAATGAAAAGCATATCGAGGTAAAGAATAAGAAATCTAAAGAGTATTTAGTTAGGAATGGATATTTTAACTTAGTTAACGGGTATAAAGATTATTTTTGTAGATGCAAAAAGGGAGTAAGAACATATTTTTCAAATGTTAAGATTGATGAACTTAAAGCCATTATGGTTTTTGACAGAAATCTTAGGAAGATTATTTTTAAGTATGTTACCCAAATTGAAGAAGAAGTAGGAACGATTTTTGGATACCTTTTTGAAAAAGACCTAACAAGTAATAAACTTAATTGGGGCGACATGGCACTATATAAAGACAATAAGACAAAAACCGGTAGAGAAATGCTATCAAGAATTTATGGTGATGTATCAAAGCGAAGCAATGATTATCTCAGGCACTATGAAGAAAAACACAGCTACTTGCCTTCTTGGATTATGATTAAGGCTTTAAACTTTGGTACTTTAATTAAGCTAATATCCAATACTGATGATAAATATAAGCAAAGATTATGTGACTTGTATCAAGTAAGTTACAATAGCAATTATAATGATTACAGAAAATTGACTGCTATGTTAAGTTTAATAAACGCCTTAAGAAATAATATAGCACATTCGGAAAGAATAATTGATTTTAAGGGTAGGATGTCAAACAAAAGAACTATGACAAAATACCATTATAACTATGGATATACAAAAATTGAAAGAGAAACATTAGTGGATACTTTGCTATATATGAAAATGTTCATTCCTGGATCTGAATATAAGCATTTTATAAATGAAATTGTAAACGAGTTTGACACATTAAAATCTTCAATACATAATAATGCTTTTATTAAAGTATGCAAATCAATTGGATTAGACACTACAAAAAACTATAAATGTTCTCTAAGAAATTTTCAAACTTTACCACATAAAATCGATTACATAAGTGTTATTTAAGTAAAAGTGCTTGCATTTGATAAAATATTGTTGTATAATTCACACAGAGAATCCGGTTAACCGGATGAAGACGCTTTCGCTTTAGAAGGCGTTTTCTTTATTTTTTACCCCTTAAAAGTATGACATATACGCCGTTACATTATTTTTGAAAGTGGTGTATAATGTCTTTAAAATAGAATGGGAGAGTATCATTTTATTTAAAAAAGAGGTGAATGATATATGTTGGTTAGAAACATCAGAGGCTTTGAGAGTAGGAGAGTACCAAATAATATTGAATCCTGGTTGGAATATTATAATCGTAACATTCATAGCTCTAATCGAGTTACTTGCAGCAAGTGTAATGGTCCGGCTGAAGTCGGTGCGCATGTAATTAAGATGGTTGGAGTTAAGGAATGGTATTTGGTGCCGCTTTGTAAGAAATGCTTTGAAGAGGAAGCAAATTTCGAAGTTGAAGAGAAACATCTAGTTAAAGTATATTTAATGTAATAATATAAAAAAATGGTTTCTTTAATTCTTTTGAAGGAAACCATTTTTGTTTAAAAATTATGGTATAATTTCTTTTAGATGAGGAATGTTTTATGGAAAAAATTATTGAAGCTAAGGGATTATTAAGTAAGGTTAAAAAAAGTAACCGTTGGTTTGGTTACGATTTTAATATGAATCTTTACCGTGGTTGTTTACACGGTTGTATTTATTGTGATTCAAGAAGTGAGTGTTATGAAGTTGGTGAGTTTGAAGAAGTAAAGATTAAAGGAAATGCTTTAGAGATTCTAGAAAATGAACTGCGCTCAAAAAGGAGTACCGGTATTATCGGTATGGGATCAATGAGTGATCCATATAATCCTTATGAAATAAAATATGAGTTGACTAAAAAATCTCTTATATTGATGGAAAGGTTTAAGTTTGGCGTTTTTATTATTACTAAGAGCGATTTGGTTTTAAGAGACATTGATTTATTAAAAAGAGTTGATAAATGCGGCAGAGCGATTGTGGGGTTAACGATAACCTGTGGGTCAGATGAATTAAGTAAGGTTATAGAACCAAAAGTTTCTTCATCAAGTGAAAGGTTTAAAGCATTGAAAGCTTTGAGTGATAATGGTATTGATGCAGGGATTTTACTGATGCCAATTTTACCTTTTATTAATGACACTGAAGAAAATGTTAGAGATATTGTAAAATACGCTATTGAAAGTAAAGCCAAGTTTATCTATCCATTTTTCGGAGTTACATTAAGGGATAAGCAAAGAGAATTTTACTATGATAATTTAGAGAAAAGTTTTCCAGGATTAAAGAATAAATATATTGCAAGATATGGTAAGAATTATAGCTGCGAAAGCGATAAAGCAAAAGAATTGTATGCTTTATTAGGTAGGTTGTGTGATGAAGCTAATATCTTGCATAGAATGGAAGATATAAACAATCTATTTGAAATGAATAAAGAGTTTGAACAATTGAGTTTGTTTTAGATGTGAAAAGAAGACCATTTAATTTGGTCTTCTTTTGTTTAACATTCTTTGTTTTTCTAATTCTTTCTTTTGATTGTACTCATTTGTTTTAATCGCTTTTAAGTATTGGTTGTATCTTTCCCAATCTAGTTCATTGTTTCTTAAAGCTTTTTTAATCATACATCCCGGCTCAAATTCATGTTTACAGTCATTATAGCGACAACCCTCACTTAATAGTAGGATATCTTCAAAACTTGCTTCATCAACGAAATATGAGGTTATAATCCTAATTCCTGGAGTATCAATTACTTTCCCACTGGATTTAAGTTTTAAAAGTTCTCTATTTACTGTAGTATGTCTACCTTGTGCATCGCTGAGTCTGATTTCATTAGTTTTAAAATGCTCATCACCCAAAAGGTGATTAATGATGGTTGATTTACCAACACCACTTGAACCGATGAAAACAGCTGTTTGATTATTGATTGTATCTTCAATCAATTTTAAATCAGATTCATCATATGCGGAAGTAACTAATATATCATTATCTGTTACTTTTTTTGTTATGTTGAGATAGTAGTTTATATCATCGCAGAGATCTTTCTTAGTTAGTAGAACAATGGTTTTAAAATCCTTTGATAAAGTTAAATTAAGAAAGTTTCTAAGTTTAGTCTCATTAAAGTCTTTGTTTAATGACATACAGATAAAACAGATATCAATATTAGCTGCGAGAATATGTTTAGCTGCGTCTTTTCCAACATCTTGTCGGTCAAGAGTATTTTTTCTTTCTAGGACTTGTTCAATTATGCCTAAGTATTCATCTGCTAAATGAAATTTAACAAAATCACCGATTTGCGGATAATCAGACTTTTGATAGTTTAGATATTTAAATCTACCACTTACCTCAGTCATGATTTTTAGATCGTTGTATTCAACTAAGTAGCGATCTTTATAAACGGTAATGATTTGGCCAATCAAAAGGTTATTGTTTGCTTGTAAAATTTTAGTTCACTCCTTTTTTTTTATAAATTTTAGTAGTGATACACCTAAAATTTTTCAAACAAAAAGGACTACAAATAATAGTCCTTATTAAACAATATAAATATTAAGGTTATTTGTATTTTAGATGTATCTGATTAAGTTGTTAAGTTTCCTTTTTTGTTATATACAATCATAATACATGCCCCCTTATAACTGCTTGGATAGTTTAATAATAGTATAAAAATTGCTCTGAGTCAATTATTTTTTCTATAAATAAGGAATTTTATAATCAATTTTTAATTTTATGTTAAAATATTATCAGTGATTATTATTATAAGTAGATAAAATTAAATAATTTAGGAGGAAATGATGTTTAAAAGACAAGATACATTTATTTTAAATGAAGAAAAGAAAGTTTGTGTGATTAGTAATAATCTTGATAATGAGGTAGTCAAAAGTTTTTTTGAGGTGTTGGGATTAGTTAAAGAAGATTTGGAGAACGATATTGAAGTAGTTAATACTTTAGGAAAGCTTTCTATGAAGAAAGTTGTCATAGTTAAAGAAGATAAAGTATTAGAGAAAGATAAACTGAGTAAATTATTTGACTTTAAAGAAGAATTATTAGTGTTAGTAGATACTTTTAGTGATGTTAAGTTATTGTTTGAAGTATTGGTTGATTCTAGTTATCGTTTCTTAGATTTCAAGTCTAAAGATAAGAAAGTTGCTTGTGGTTTATCTTATTACAGCAGTAAAGATATTGAAAAAGAAGTTAATGAAGGATTAGTTTATGGCGAAGCAATAAACAATACTAAAGAACTTGTCAATAAACCATATAACTATCTTAATGCAATTGATTTAGCGCGTTATGCTTTAGAGTTTAAAAGATTTGAAAATGTTGAAGTAACTGTATATGATAAAGCACAAATTGAAGCTATGAAGATGGGAGCTTTTTTGGGTGTTAATAAAGGTAGTTTAGATGAACCAAGACTCATTCATATCCGATATAGAGGTGACGAAGATAGTAAAGAAATTATCTCTTTGATTGGTAAAGGTGTTATGTATGACACTGGCGGTTATTCTTTAAAGACAACAACAGGCATGCCTAATATGAAATGTGATATGGCAGGTTCTGCGACAGTTTTAGGAGCTATGGAAGTAATTGCTAGATTAAGATTTAAGAAGAATGTGGATGTTGTTATTGCGGCTACTGATAATAGAATCGGTGATGGAGCAATTGTTCCCGATGATATTTTAACCGCTGCTAACGGTATGACTATTGAGATAATATCAACCGATGCAGAAGGTAGACTTACATTAGCTGATGCTTTATGGTTTGCTCAACAAAAAGGTGCGACTAAACTTGTTGATATCGCAACACTTACGGGAGCGATTGTTGCGGCATTGGGTAAAGAGTTTACAGGTGTATTTACTAACAATCAAGATTATTTAAATGACCTTATTAGTGTTAGTGAAAAGGCTAAAGAGAAGTTATGGCAAATGCCTATATCTGAAGGTTATCGCAAAGAGTTAAAGAGCTTTAGCGCAGATATGAGAAATACTGGAACTTCAAGAACTGCAGGGGCTAGTGTAGCTGCGGCGTTCTTAGAAAAGTTTGTTGAAGACAATAGACCTTGGATTCATTTAGATATAGCTGCTACAGCTTTTGATGAGAAAAAAGGTGGTAGCGGTGTTATGGTAAAAACGTTAGCAGAGTTTTGTAAATAAATGATTTAGACAGGCTTTAAAAAACCTGTCTTTTCTT
>PGXI01000021.1 GCA_002839125.1 Tenericutes bacterium HGW-Tenericutes-5 | reverse complement strand
ATTCTCAGTTTCTTTCATGATTAAATAAGTTGCCAAATCTAGATTTTTATAAGCTGTCTCTTTAATATAATCTTCAACAAAATCTCTAGATTCTTCAATGAAGTCAGCGACAAAAATAACCTTTTCTAAAACGCTCATTTTCATTCTGCCGCTGCAGTGATAAGTGATTGCATTTAATACATCTTGATCAGTAATATTAAACTTAGAACGAGCAAGTGCGGATGCTGAATAAGCATGAAGACAAGGTCTAGGCACATCGCTAAGTTCATCTTCAGAAAACATCTTACTCGCTAAATCAAGATTTTCTTGAAAAGTTTTATTTTTAGTTGAATCGTGCATAAGTGCAGATATTGTAATTTTATCTTTATCAACACCAAATATTTCTCCTAAATCAAGCGCTACTTTTAAAACAGCTAAGATATGCTTCAACCTCGATTGATTGTGGAGAAATTGGTTTTCTAAAAATTCATATATATTTATAATTGTTTTTTCTGTCATATAATCGCTAACCGTGTATAAACACCCACAACAAATGGTGCATATGCTCTAACACAGAAAGGTGCTCTTAACGTTACAAATCCTAAACCACTAAAGACGATATCATATTTTTGATTATCCCTAACTCTGAATTCATGGTAAATCCATTTAGGTACATCCTCTTCTTTACTGAAAGGTGGTGATAATAAAGAATATAATTTTTCAATATAAAGCTTGTCAGCTTTTGTAGTTTTAGTTCGATGGATATTTAAAGTATTTGCAAAATATGTAACAACGCTGATTACATCGCCAGTCTCGCCGGAGATGATATCTAATCTTGCTAGTCCACCAAAGAAAAGTGTTTGACCTTCATTCAACTGATAAACCATAGGTTTAATCTCGCGGTTAGGTACTGTCAACTTATAAGAAGGTCTAGTTAGATAATGCATATATTGATGCTTATTGATAACACCTGGTGTGTCATAAATATAGGTGCCGTCAGTTAATTGAAAGCCAATTAAACCAATTGTCGTTTGTGGCGATAAAGACTCAGTCACGATGTCGGAAGCAGCTCCCATATATCTTCTTAATATTTGATTGATAATCCTTGATTTACCAACATTGGAAGATCCCACAATATAGACATTTCTATTGCCTTTATACTGATGTATTTTTTCCATCAATTCATCAAAATTATCACCAAACTTAGCTGATAAAAGAACTGAATCAAGAACAGTGAATCCCTGGGCATTTAGCATAACTTGAAGCCAACTTAAGATTCTCGATGGCTTAACATTCTTTGGCATTAAATCCATTTTATTACCAACAAGGATGACATCCTCGTTGCCAGTAAGTTCTTTAATGGCCGGAACAAAAGAACCAGAAAAATCGAAGATATCAACAATCTTGACTATCAACGCGTCTTCAGATTTAATTTTATCGATAACTTGTAAATAATCTGAGTTAGATACTGTGTATGGAAAACTTTCGGAATAATGTCTGATTCTAAAACATCTTTGACAAATTATTTCTTCGACTTTTTTTGCGTTTAACAAATCATCACTGACATATCCCGGTAACTTATTGTCTACGTTTTGAATTAATGCTCCACAGCCTTTGCAAAACAGTTCTGCCATCCGTCTACCTCTTCTCCTGTAAATTTAGTCTATCGTAAAACTCCTTGTCCGTTCTCTTAAGCCTTTGTAAGATTTTCTTTTCTAAATGTCGATTGTATTTGGTATACCATTTTTCACTTTTTCTTTGAATAGCGTCAACTACGATTACATAAAACCCCATTCTTTTCCCACCTAAAACATCGGTCATAAATTGGTCACCAATTAGGCAAACCGTTTTAGGATCAGGATGACCGACTTTTCTTAAAGCTCTTCTAAATCCGGATTTAAATGGTTTTTGCGCACTGTAAACATATCTGCTTTCAACCATATCCGCAAACAACTTAACACGGCCTTTTTTGTTATTTGAGATAATAAAAACTTGAAAACCAAGATTGTGAATATCCTTAAAAAGCTTTAAAGTTTTCTCATCTGCTTCACTTATGTTATAAGGAATCAATGTATTATCAAGATCAATAAATATATTCTTAATTCCTTTTTTTAATAAATCATTAAAATTTATATCAAAAACTGTCTTTTTATACTCGTCTGGATAGAAATTTTTTCTTTTAAATAGTAGTTCAATCATGTTTTTCCTCCAAATATCAATTATATTATACCTAATAAATTGACAAATGTCTATTTTTTTTCATGTTGAGTGGTAATATAGAACATTACTAAAATTTTAGAAAATAAAAGACCTTAAATCCACTTCAAGGTCTATATTTGATAAAGTTTCAAAATATTTGTTAATTCTTTTCTAATATGTCGGTAATTAGGTTCATATTTAAGCAATACATCGTAGAATGCTTTTTGATGATTTTTGACTTTAAGATGAACAATTTCATGGATTAAAACGGCTCGCAAATACTTTATATCAAACCTAACTAATATGCTGTTTAGCTTAATAATTGATTCATTTGTTTTACAACTACCAAGTCTAGAAGTCATTAATTGCGATTTGAATTTAATTTTTGTTAAATCAAACTCATTCATTAAAACCTTTAATTCATTATTAACCAACTCTTGTGCCAAAGATATCGTAATATCTTTATAAAACTTCTCAATCGTTGAATCACTTATACTATCGGGTAAATAACATTTATTTTCTTCGATTTTAAGGGTTTTACCAGAATAAGTGATAACTTCTATTGGATTTCCCAAAAGCAGAAACTCTTTTTTATCATACAAAGTTTTTGTTTTTTGATTGAGATGTTTATTAACAAAACTTTTGTGTTTTAAAACAAAATTCTCAATATCTTTTTTTGAGTATGTTTTAGGCGATGTGACAACAATTTTATTGTTTTTGACTCTTAAGTAGAGATTTTTTATTTTCTTATAAATAATCTCATACTCGACAATCTTTCCATCAATAACTAGGTTATTCATCAACTACCTCTAGAAAAGCTAAAACAAATTTAGAAGTTTTATGTGCAACCGACTTAACTAAGTCACGGTAATTCTTAGGTTGATCAGGAGTATCAATTATATCGGATATTCCTCTAATTGACACAAAAGGAATGTTAAATTTATGAGCAGTTAACCCAATTGCCATACCTTCCATTTCAACACCAACAATATCACTAACGTTTTTAGAAATCTTTGTTAGATCTTTAACTTTAGTAACGAACTTATCTCCAGAAACTAAATTACCCACCACGTACTTATATTTTAAATGGTTTAAGATTTGTTCTGCTTTTGCTAAATAGGTTTCGTCAATCTTTACCAATAAAGGATCACTACCCATTTGTCCATAAGGTACGTCATCGATTTCTGTTAATGATACATCAAAATAGGCTATGCCTTTAGGAACGATAATATCGCCAACTTCAACCGGTGATAAACCACCGGCAACTCCACTGTTGATAATTAATCTAACATCATAGTGATCGGCTAAAATCGTTGCGGTAATAGCGGCGTTAACCTTGCCAATGCCTGACTTTACAATAACCACATTATGCGTCTTGATTTTTCCTACATAAAAAGTTTTATCAGCGATAATATCAGTTCTAGATATTATCATATTCTGAAAGAAATGATGTAATTCATAATCTATAGCGCCAATTATACCTATCATCTTATTCAACTCCTAGATAAAAAGAGAAAAAGCGGACTTTTCTCTTAATTATTTTACTTCAAGAATTTCAACAGTGACTTCTTGTCCGGTTTCAGACTTAAAAGTTAAAACCTTCCCTTTTTTAGCACCGATTATAGCTTTACCTAGTGGTGACTCATTTGATACTTTCTTTTGCATTGGATTTGCCTCTAAACGGCCAACGATTGTAAACTCCATCACACGATTAGTATCAAGAAATTTAACTTCTACAGTCTTACCCATTCCGATTACTCTTGAACGATTGTTTTCTTTAATGATTTCAGAATTTTTAAGAATGTTTTCAATCTCTTTGATTCTAGCTTCAATTCTAGCTTGTTCATCCCTAGCCGCATCATAATCAGCG
Organism: Tenericutes bacterium HGW-Tenericutes-5; assembly: GCA_002839125.1. Lineage (GTDB taxonomy): Bacteria > Bacillota_I > Bacilli_A > Izemoplasmatales > Hujiaoplasmataceae > UBA2289. Next base: position 10,697 of record PGXI01000021.1, on the reverse strand, counting down.
TTTTCTGATAAGTCTCCTTGGGCTCTAGCTTCTTTTAAAGCTTCTAAATTAGCATTTCTTTTCTCGCCTTTTAATTCTTCTAATTCTGCCTTTAACTGTTCAAACCCAGCTTCGGTTAATTTATAAGTATTTTCCATTGTATAACTCCTTTTTTAACGTTTATTATTATATCATAATTTATTTGTTTAAGATAGTGAATATTTTCGCCTTAATTAAATCAACCGCAACGTCATGAGAGTAATCATTAGGGATGATTATATCCGCATACCGCTTAGTTGGTTTCACAAAAGCATGGTGCATTGGTTTAACAGTATTTAAATATTGATTTAAAACATTATCTAAAGTTCTTCCTCTTTCGGTAGTATCTCTTTTTATTCTTCTAATCAGTCTTACATCATCATCAGCTTCAACGAAAATTTTGATATCTGCAAGGTTTCTGATTCTTTCATCCTCTAAAACTAAAATTCCTTCGAGAATAATTATCTCAGCCGGATAAACTTTCTCAGTTATATTTGTTCTGTTCAACTCGACAAAGTCATAGGTAGGCTTATCAATCGATTTGCCATTTAACAAATCTAAAACTTGTGAGTAAAACAAATCGTTATCTAATGATAGCGGATGATCATAATTGATTTTTCTTCTTTCCTCTAAGGTCATTTCACTTTGATCTTTATAATAATCATCATGCCTTATGACCTCAACTTTTTCGGTAAGAAAATTGCTGATGATTTTATTTACTACTGTTGTTTTTCCGGATGAAGACCCTCCGGCAACGGCGATAATAACGGGTTTACTCATAGTTCACCTTCCGTATCAAACTAAATTTTGGAACTTCGATATTTAAACTAACCAATAACTTTTCCAAAGGATGTCTAGCGGCATCTAACTCAATTAATTCTTCTGATAAAATCTTATCAACCTTAAATTGAATTGTGGTTTTGTCAGGTGTAAAAATCTCAAGAACATCACCAGGAATAAAATAATTTCTTTGCTCAATCAAAACCTTTTTCTTAATCTTATCATAATCCAAAACCATTCCCACAAATTCTTTTGTAGGTATTTCACTTCGTTGGTTATATAGTTGTTCATTGATAGTTGTATCGCCTTTAAAGAATCCGTGTGAAGTTTGCCGATTCTCAGCTTTTTTTATCTCATTCTGATAAAAACTTAAATCTCTCATACTTCCATGATAATAATCATCAATCAACATTCTATAAGCACTAACAACAGTTGCGATGTAATGAATTGATTTCATTCTTCCTTCAATCTTTAAAGAACTAACTCCAGTCTCGACTAAATCTTTGATAAACTCGGTTGCATCTAAATCTTTAGAAGACATTTGAAAATCATGATTATCAGAAAGTAACTCATCACCTTCATATAAATCATAAAGCCATCTACAAGTATGAGCACAACCACCTCTATTTGCGTCTCTCAAACTTGTATAATTTGATAGAGTACATCTTCCAGAATATGAAACACACATGCCACCATGGATAAAAACTTCGAGATCAGCCTTACTTTGTTTTTGAACTTCTTTAATCTCTTCTAAGGATAATTCTCTAGCTAAAACCACACGTTTAATTCCTTCGTCATAAAAGTAATTAGCTAAGACAGAATTCGTTAAGGAAAACTGCGTTGACAAATGAATTTCTAAATCGGTTATAGCCTTTGCTCTTTCAACGACAACCATTGAAGAACAAATGATAGCATCAACTTTTAATTTATCAAGAAATCTAAGATATTCGTCCAATCCGAATACGTCATCATCATGGAACACGATATTCATCGTCACATACACTTTTTTATTTATACCATGAGCGAAATTTATCAGTTCTTCAATCGTATCTAAGTCAAAATTTGAAGCTCTCGCTCTTAAAGAAAACTGCTTTCCCCCGATGTAAACTGCATCTGCACCATAAAGAAGTGCAATCTTGGCTTTCTCAAGATTTCCAGCTGGTGCCAATAACTCAGTTTTCATTTAAATCACCTTTTAATTTTTCAGTATATTGATAGTAAAAACCTTTGTTATAGTTATCATGATATTTTCTTAAAAATCCTTCAACTAAATCTCTATCTTGATAAGCTGCGATACTATCATAATACTCTTCGTCACTAATGAAAATTCGTTCAACGAAGAAATCATCTAAACCTTTCTTCAACTCAAGGAATTCATCAAATGAATTTAAAGCTTTGTCTCTAAAAATATGAGTGCCTGCTTCATCTTCTAAAATTGGATAGAAACTGTCGGGGCGCATTTCTTCCTTTAATCTAAATCTATCATTACCAATTATATTATTCTTACTTGTATTCTTGTAAATAAAATAATTAGAAATCAACTTTCTTTTTGAGTAAAACATATCTAAATAGCCATGTCCTATCAAAGATAACTCAGTCTTTTTGATTTCAAAAATCTTTTGGATTTCTTCTAGAGTAATTTCCTTTGATATAGTAATACCCTTGATTTGTTTTAAGAAAAAATACTCATTATCAAAACTACTAGTATTCATTGTTCCCGGTTGATAGATAACTTTGTTTTTTAATCCAAACTCATCAGCTAAAACCATCAAAGTGATATCACCAGCAACAATCCCAGTAACACCAATTTCTTGAGCGATTTTTAAGATTTCTTTTACTGCTTCAATATCATCTTCATGAATCATTTTATTGAGTAAAAAGTAGATATCCTTACCATAACTTTTGATTTTATCTAAGTGGTTAAATAAATCCTTATTGATTGCTCTAACAGCTAAAGGAGTATCCACAAGAAAACAATCAACTCTTAAGTTGATTAGTTTTTCGATTTCATTTAAGTTTTTAAGTCTAGCTACTAAACGCATTATAACTACCCTTTTTTTATTGACATTGATAAACCATCACCAATTTCATAGATAAAACTATCAAAATCAGGATGTTCTATTAACTTATGATTAAAGTCGTCAATTTTATTAACTAAACCCTTAAGTCTTTTTGATTCTATTTGTTCTTTATCAGAAACTAATCCATGGAAAAGCAAGTTATCACAGATAACTATCCCACCATCGTTCAAGTTAGGCTTGAACCTTTCTAAAAACTTTAAATACTGTCCTTTAGCGGCATCGATAAAAATTAGATCAAACATTTCCTCTAATTCAACTTCTAATGCATCAGCTTTAATTAACTTAATTCTTGAACTTAAGTTACCATTAGAGACATTTTTTATAGCTCTATCGTAACTTAACTCATCCTTTTCAATTGTTGTAATTTCAGCATTAGTATTTAAAGCCATCATAATGGCGCTATATCCGATTGCCGAACCAATCTCTAGAACTTTCTTTACTTTAGCTATCTTAATCACTTGAATTAGAAACATAATTCCTTCATCACTGATTATCGGCGTTTTTAACTCCTTAGCTTCCAGTAAAACCTTATCAATTAAATCATTCTTAGGCAATTTATTTAAAGATTTTAAATAATTACTCATGTTTATGATCGTGTTCTTCTTCCGCTTCTTCTTGGTCTTCCAAGAAACTTTCTAGTACTTCTTCAATTAAATCCCACTCTTCATCAGTTTCGATTGGATTTAAATTACCTTCATCACCATCTTCAGGATTAAAGCTAGCTGCGAAATATTCGCCAGTTTCATCATCTTTTAATTGATAAACTAAATAGCTTTTTCCAAATTCTTCAGACTCAAAAGTCATTATAATCATTGCTTCTAATTCATTTCCTAACTCATCGGTAATTATTAAAGTATCATCAAATTCATTCATTTTATAAATCTCTCTTTCTGCTATCCAAATAGCTTTGTAATATTATTGTGGCTGCCACAAAGTCAACCTTTGTTTTTCTTTTCTTTCTACTTACGTTAGCAGAAATCATTAAAGACTCTGCCATCTTTGATGTTAATCTTTCATCCCAAAGAATAACGTTTTTATTAAATTTTGCTTCAAGCATTTCTTTAAATCTTATTGAAGATTGAGCTTGGAAGCCTAAACTTCCATCCATATTTTTCGGTAATCCTAAAACAAATAGTTCAATATCTTCATCTTTAAGTATAGCAAATAATTCTTTAATTGCATACTCAAAATCATTATTTGTGAAAGTTATTGTAGTAAGTTTGGTCGCAATCGTCTTTGATGGATCAGACACAGCTATCCCTAAAGTCTTTGAGCCTAAATCTAAACCTACAATTTTCATAAAACTAATTCCTTCACTCTCTTAATTGCATCCTTAATTTTTGAAGTGTCCTTACCACCAGCTTGAGCAAAATCGCTTCTGCCGCCACCGTTACCGCCGCAGATTTGAGCTGCTTCTTTAACGATTAATCCAGCGTTAAAATCTTTAGAGTTGCTCTTAGCAACGAAAATTACTTTATCATCAATGCTAGAAGCTAAGAAGACAAAGTCTACTCCTGTATTAGCCATAGCCTCATCAGCTAGTTGCTTCAAAGTAGAACCGTTAATGTTGCTAAGTTCGGCAATTATCTTATTATCAAAAACAAGTTCATCAAAATTAGATACTGAGGCTTTAGCTAATTCTTCTTTTAAATGGTTATACTCTTTTTCTAAATCTTTAACCGCTATTTGCGCAGTATGTAACTCTTCACGTTTATTGATAACATCTTGAAAGCTTCCTAATTGAATATTGCTTTTATTGAAATTAAAATCAAGTTTTATTCCTTCTTCTTTAGCGCTTGAAAGTATTTTGTTAGCTTTGTTAATCAAGTTGTCGATATCTTGGTTTAATCCAACTAAAGACTCATCTAGCTTTTCTACCATAACATTAACAAGCCCTTCAATTCGATAAATTCCCGAACCGATAGATGATAATGATTTAATCGCAAACTTTTCAATATCCGCAATATCCTTAACATGAGTTCCGCCGCAAAGATCTAAAGTGTACTTTAAATCGATCGTTCTAACTTTATCACCATACTTTTCACCGAATTCTGCGATAGCCCCAAGGCTTCTTGCTTCTTCGACGCTCATGACTTTAGTTGTCGATTTATAAGAATCTTTTATCATCTCATTAACAATTCTTTCAATCTTTAAAATCGTCTCATCATCGATAGCCTCATAATGATTAAAGTCAAATCTCAATCCATCAAAACTAACTTGAGAACCTTGTTGAGAAACATGATTTCCTAAAGTATCTCTAAGTGCTTTAAACAATAGATGTGTTGCTGAATGATGATACTCAGTCAATTCTCTTCTTCTTGCATCAACTTCCGCAACTACCTGCATACCTTCATAATTTAATGACAATTCTTCATCTACTTTATGTAAAAACTGTCCATTTGGCATCTTTTCAACGTCAATAACATTTAAGATGATCTTATCATTATAAATCTTACCTTGGTCAGCTAACTGTCCACCGGAAGTTGCATAGAAAGGTGTTTTATCAAGCACTAATCCTTCATTAAAAATTTTAATGATAGTTGCGCTTGATTTAGTTGTTTCATAACCAATAAATTCACTACTTGCTAAAAAGTTTAAAAACTCTTCATTTTGTCCCATCATTGAATCAGTTTCAGTCCGCGCTTTGCGAGCTCGATCTTTTTGCTTTTCCATTTCAGTTTTAAAACCTTTTAAGTCGACTGAATATCCCTGCTCCAAAGCATACTCTTCAGTTAACTCAAGCGGGAATCCGTAAGTATCATATAGTAAGAATGCATCTTGTCCACTGATAGTTTTATTCTTAGTGTTATCCATGATTTCATTTAACTTCTTTTCGCCAGATAACAAGGTTTCCAAGAATTTGTTTTCTTCGGATTCAACAATTTTTTTCACGATTGAAACCTTTTCTTCAATATATGGATAGAATGGTCTTAATACCTCAACTGCTTTATCAACTAAACTAACTAAGAATGGCTTTTCAATCTTAAGTTGTTTTCCGTATTTTACCGCTCTTCGAAGCAGTCTTCTAAGGACATAGCCTCTTCCTTCATTACTCAACATTGCACCATCGCTAATAGCCATAGTAACCGTTCTAACATGGTCAGCGATTACTTTAAAAGCCTTTTGCCCTGTATATTCAATATTAGCTACTTCACTAATCTTATTGATAATTGGCATAAAAAGGTCAGTTTCAAAATTAGTTTTAGCCCCTTGAATTACCGCAGCAAATCTTTCAAGACCAGCTCCGGTATCAATGTTCTTTGAAGGAAGTTCAGGATATTTTTCTCTATCCAAACCTTCAATTGCGTTATATTGTGATAAAACGATATTCCATAATTCTACATAACGATCATTTTCAATATCTTTCTTGATTGACTCGGTAGTAAAATCACCAAACATCTCACCGCGATCATAGAAAATCTCTGTACATGGCCCACATGGTCCAGAACCGATTTCCCAAAAGTTCCCTTCGGATGAAATTAAATGTTCTTCACTTATTCCTAAGTCAAGCCATCTTTGTTTGGTTTCTAAATCGGTAGGATAATAAGTAAAATATAATTTTTCAATCGGAAAACCAAAATACTCATCACTCGTTAAGATTTCAAATCCATATTCAATCGCTTCATCTCTAAAGTAATCCCCAATTGAAAAATTCCCCATCATTTCAAAGAAAGTATGGTGTCTTGCGGTATTTCCAACATTTTCAATATCATTGGTTCTAATACATTTTTGAACATTAACGATTCTTGGATTCTTTGGAACAACTCTGCCATCAAAATATTTCTTTAAAGCAGCTACTCCTGAATTCATCCATAAAAGCGTTGGATCATTATTCGGTATCAAAGAAGCGCCTTCTTCAACCGCATGACCTTTATTCTTAAAAAATCTTAACCAAGTGTTTCTAATTTCATTTCCTGTTAAATATTTCATTTTCATTCACCTCAAGCTTTAATTATTCTTTTAAAAAAGAAAATCGTCCCCTAAAAATAAAAGGACGATTAAACGCGGTACCACCTTAATTCTAGTTCTTACTAATGAACTAACACTTTAAAATCTCTTAACGCGAGACTCACGTGTGGGTTTTCCACCTCTTGGAAGGAGCTTCATAAATATCTTGTTTGTTTAGTCGCACCAACCCTAAACTCTCTTAAAATTCCAACAAAACATTACTACTTATCTTCGTCTTCGATTTACCTTAAGATTATACAATAAAACTCACGTATTTGCAAACAGATTACAAAAAATCTGTTATCTTTACTTGATTTATTTCTTGATCAATAATTTCGTCTTCTAAAAACTGCTTTAAAAGCGTATTTCGCTTTCGATCTTGTCCTAAAACACCTCTTCGATAACTTTCAAAATCGCCAATCATTATCAACTGTTCTTTAGCTCTTGTAACCGCGGTATAAAGAAGTTTTCGTTTCAACATAATCGTATAAGCTTTAGAAAGCGGCATTATAACCGCTCTAAATTCAGAGCCTTGAGATTTATGAATCGAAACTGCATAAGCTAAGGTTAGATTTTCTAAATCCTTGGTCGAATACTTTACGATTATTTCTGAAAAATCTACTATTAACTCATCATTAGGAGTAATACCAATAACAACTCCTTGGTCGCCATTCATAATATTATCTTCTGGTTGATTAATAAGTTGCATTACTTTATCGCCATACCAAAATTCTTTATCTTTATACTTAACCGCAAATTTTTGATTATCCTTATTGAAAGTACTTTGGATTAAAGCATTAATTCTATCGATTCCATTATAACCTTTATAAACGGGGATCAAAATTTGAATATCATTAATCAAATCATATCCTTCTTCGATTAAATACGCAATCTTCTCTAAAATCCTAGTGCTAATAGTATCGTCTCTAGCGTTTAAGAATTGTTTATCGGGATAATTATGAAAGAAATTCTCGTTTATATTTTTATTTAAAATATCGTAGGCTAAGGAAATTATGTGCGAATCGCTAGCTTGACGATGAATAATATCGAGTTCTACTACATTGAATATTTTTGACTCAATTAAATTATTCAAAACATCCCCTGGACCTACTGAAGGTAACTGGTTGGCATCGCCAACAAAAATAACTTTTGTATTCTTTCCTACTGCAGAAAATAACTTTCTCGCAAGTAATGAATCAAGCATACTTGCTTCATCAACGATAAGAATTTTCGCATCTAGCTCATTATATTCATCATACTTAAAAGTTCCTTCAAAATCATATCCCAGTAATTTATGAACCGTTGTTGCAGTAAGATTTGTTGCCTCGGAAATTCGCTTCGCAGCTTTACCTGTTGGTGCGGCTAATTTAATCAGGTCTTTCTCAATCTTATTATTATGAAGCCATTTATAAATTTCAATGACCCCTTTTATCACTGTGGTTTTACCAGTTCCTGGACCACCGGTAATAATAGAAAAATTGTTGTTTAATGCGGTGTAAATCGCTTTCTTCTGGGCTTTTGTATAGGTTATATCATTTATGGTTTGAAAATTTTTAACTAATTCTTCAAACTCATCAGCATTGATTTCGCTGATTTCAATATTGTTGATTTCTTTTACTTTTTTTGCTAAATAACCTTCTGCCTGATATAAATATTTAAGTGCTATCTTACCTTCAACTTCAACTATTCTTTTAACCTCAAGCAAACTCTGAATCTGATCAAAAACCAAATCTTGCTCCACGTTAAAGTCAGGATGAGAATTTAAAAATCTCAGTGTATATTCTATTAGTTGATCCTTTTCTAAATAAGTATCTCCGAATTTATTCATATATTCTGTTAACAAATAATAAATTACTGCTGATATTCTAAGTGGCGAATCATATTCAAAACCAATTTTCAATCCGATTTCATCAGCTCTCTTAAACCCAATACCTTCAATATGATCCATCAATACATAAGGATTTTCTTTAATTGTATTTATCGTAGCTAAGCCATAATGTGAATATATTCTCATAGCCATCTTTGGTGATATCTCAAAACTATAAAGCCACACCAAAGTATTTTCCATCTCCTTGTTGCTGACGACCTCTTTAAAAATAGAGTCTCTCAACTTAGCGTTAACCTTTGGCACTTTATCTAAAACGTACTTATCTTCAGCAATCAAATCGAGTGCACTCAAACCTAAAGTATCAATAATTCTTTCTGCAGTCTTTTTACCGACACCTTTGAATAAATCACTAGATAAATAATCAAGCAAACCTTCATAAGTGTTATCAACCATTCTTTCGAAGCGGTTGGCGTTATATTGAATACCATATTTAGGATGATTTGTTACTTCACCGAAAAAACGATAGTTAACACTATGCTCTAATTTAGGAAAAAACCCACAAACAATAATTGTGGGTTCATAATGAACGATATCTTCATCATCAGTATCAGTAATCTTTATTTTAACTACTGAATAAGAAGTATCTTCGCTATAAAATAAATATCTTTGAATACTTCCTTCGATATAACTCATAATACCTCTACTTCATAAATTCTTCGATATCTTTTACTTCTTTTATAATCGCTTTACTTAAATTTTCGTGACCGTTCTTAGTAACCAAAACATCATCTTCGATTCTAATTCCAATACTTTCTTCTTCAACATATATACCTGGTTCAACTGTAACTATTGCTCCAGGAGCTAAAACTTCTGAATAAGTGCCAGTGTCATGTACATCAAGTCCTAAATAATGACTGACTCCATGATAATAATACTTATCAATCTCGCTCTTTTCTTTAATTAAACCTAAATTAACTGCACCTTCTGCCAGCATATCTTTAGCAAAATCATTTAGTTCTTTAACAAATATTCCAGGTCTTATCTTTTCAATTGTCTTTTTATTGACATTTAAAACCATTTCATATAAAGCTTTTTGTCTTTCGTTAAACTTACCATTTGCTGGAATAGTACGAGTAATATCACCAGCATAAAGGTTTGATAAAGCACCTAAATCTAACAATACTAAATCGCCATCTTTTATGTTTTGATCATTTTCGACATAGTGTAAAATAGTCGCATTCTTACCACTCGCAACAATTGTATCAAAAGATATCCCTGATGATCCAGCTTCTTTTACTTTATACTCAAATAAAGCCTCAATGCTTCTTTCATTCATTCCTGGTTTTACGCTTCTCATTATCGCTTCAATTCCGGCTCTTGTATATTCAACAGCTTTTCTTACTTCTTCAACTTCTGAAGCTGATTTTAATCGACGATAATTACTAATAATCGTATTTAAATCCTTAATAATTAGTTCTGGATAATTATCAATAACATCTTTAAAATACTCATAACTCATTGGTTTTTTCATCTTCTTATATCTAAAAAGATCTAAATATAAGTGAACAGGAGTTCTGCTCAAAATAGCAACTCTTGAATCAGTCAAAACGCGATTAGCTAAAAAATCCTTAAAATCTTGAACAAAAAGGATGTTTTTTATATCAATACCAGAAATCTGATTTACTTCTTCTTTTGTAAGTCGTTTACCTATCCATTTATTAGAATAATCAGTTGCTTCTTCGATAAAAATATATTCTAAATAATTGTCACCGTCTTTAGCCATAAAAAGAATGAAATTTTCTCTTTTTAATCCTGTTAAATAAAAGAAATGACGATTAGGAATGTATTTATGGAATTGGTCCCAAGTCTTGTGCATCGCTTCGCCTGAAGCCATCAAAGCAAAAGAATCATCGATGAGTTCATCCATTAATACCTTTCTTCTTGTTATAAATTCTTGATTGTTCATATAATCACCTCTCTACATAAAAATATTATATCACGTTTATTATAACAGTTCTATCTTTAAAGATACTTTTTATAAA
>PGXI01000020.1 GCA_002839125.1 Tenericutes bacterium HGW-Tenericutes-5 | reverse complement strand
CATTTATTAGAAGTGCATCCGGATTACACAATTGAAGATGTTGTTAACGCTACTGAGGCGGATTTAATTATAAATAATGTAGAGAGAATGAAGGGAGTATAAGATATGAAGACAATTTTAAAAATGAGAATGTCAAATCAAGATGCTCATTACGGAGGCAATTTAGTAGATGGAGCTAAGATTTTAGCTTTATTTGGTGACGCAGCTACAGAACTTCTGATTAGACTAGACGGTGATGAAGGATTATTTAGAGCTTATGAGTCAGTTGACTTTTTAGCGCCTGTTTATGCTGGTGATTTTGTAGAAATTGAAGCAGAAATAATTGAAGCAGGAAATACATCAAGAAAAATGGAATTTTATTGTTATAAAATAATCGCTGCTAGGCCAGATATTTCTCCTAGTGCTTGTGATACTTTAGAAGAAAGAATTCTCACTACAAAAGCAGTCGGAACATGTATTGTTCCTAAGGAGTTACAAAGATATGAAGGATAAATTGATTATCACTTGCGCAATATCTGGAGCTGAGGTTACAAAGGAACATAATCCATCAGTACCTTATACGGTGGAAGAAATGGTTGAGGCTGCTGACGCTGCTTATAAAGCGGGAGCTTCAATTATTCACTTGCACGCGAGATTTGACGATGGAAAACCAACGCAAAATAAAGATAGATATCAAGAAATTCATAACGCTATAAAAAAGCGCTGCCCTGAGTTAATCATCCAAGTTTCAACCGGGGGAGCAGTTGGTATGTCTAGAGAAGAAAGATCGGATGTTTTAAATATTAAACCAGAGATGGCGACTTTAGATTGCGGAACCTTAAATTTTGGCGGAGATGAAATTTTTGTAAATACAGAAAACGATATAATATATTTTGCTAATAAGATGAATGAATTGAATGTAAGATATGAAATGGAATGTTTTGAAAAAGGTCATATTGATACAACAATTAGATTGATAAAAAAAAGTATTATTAAAGGCCATTTGCATTATAGCTTTGTTTTAGGTGTAAATGGTGGTATGACAGGCGAAGAAAGAGATTTCATTTTTTTAAAAGAAAGTTTACCAGTAAATGCAACATATAGTGTTGCAGGTATTGGAAGATATGAGTTTTCATTAGCGGAGCTTTCTATTAAACATGGCGGACACGTTAGAGTTGGTTTAGAAGACAATATTTATATCGAAAAAGGAGTGTTAGCAAAGTCTAATGCTGAGTTAGTTGAAAAAGTAGTACAAATTGCAAGAAAATACAATCGTGAGATCGCAACTCCAAAAGAAGCGAGAATTATTTTAGGAATGGGAGAAGAATAAGATGAAAGAATTATGCAAATACGGAACACATAGAGTAATTTATCCAGAAGGAACATTACCACAAACAGCTGATAAGATTAACAATGAAATGGTATGTTATGATAACGAAATTTTAGTTGACGTAGATACTTTAAATATTGATTCAGCATCATTCACACAAATTAAAAATGCATGTAATAGTGATGTTGACAAAATGAAAGAAATGATTGAAAACATCGTAAACAATAAGGGTAAGATGCAAAATCCAGTTACCGGAAGCGGTGGCATGTTTTTAGGTAGAATAAAAGAAGTGGGAAAAAATCTTCATCTTAATTTGAAGCCTGGAGACAAAATTACATCATTAGTTTCTTTATCGCTAACACCTTTAAAAATAGAAAAAATTATAAGTATAGATTTATCTAAAGACCAAGTAAATATTATCGGTCAAGCAATACTTTTTGAAACCGGAATTTATGCAGTAATTCCTAATGACTTGCCAGCTAATATAGTTCTTTCTGCTTTAGATGTAGCGGGAGCTGCAGCTCAAGTAGAAAAACTTGTTAAAAAAGATGATTCAGTACTAATTTTGGGTGCTGGTGGAAAATCTGGTATACTTTGTGCTTATCAAGCAAGAAAAAGTGCTGGTAAAAATGGTAAGGTAATCGGATTGATTCATTCAGATAGACATCGCCATGATTTAGAAAAGCTTAATGTTTGTGATTATATCATTGTTGGTGACGCTACAAAACCTATGGAGATATATAATAAAGTTCGAGCAGTTTTACCGGAAATGGTTGATGTGACTATTAATGTTGTTAATGTCCCTAATACAGAAATGACTTCAATTTTACCAACAAAATCGACAGGTACAATTTATTTCTTCTCTATGGCAACTTCATTCACAAAAGCAGCTTTAGGGGCAGAAGGTATTGCTTCAGAAGCTTTGATGATTATAGGTAATGGTTACACAAAAGATCATGCGGAATTCACTTTGAATCTTTTAAGAGAATCAAAAGAATTATATGAGATTTTTAAAGAGAGATACGGAAGTGATAAATAATGAAAGTCACTAATGACACATATTTATTGAGAAAGAAGAAGTACTTTCCTGATGTTTTAGACTCAGAATGGCAAGATTGGCGTTGGCAGGTTAGAAATAGAATTAAAAACGTTGATGATCTTGATAAATATATTAAATTGACTCAAGAAGAGAGAAATGACATTTCTAGTGTTTTATCAAAATTCAGAATGGCAATAACTCCTTATTATTTAACTCTTATTAATACTGATGATCCTAATTGTCCGATTAGGAAACAAGCTATCCCAAGTGTATATGAGATGGTTGTTGGTGAAAATGATATGCTAGATCCATTGGCAGAAGATACTGATTCACCTGTTCCGGGATTAACGCATCGTTATCCAGATAGAGTATTGTTTTTGATTACAGATATGTGTTCTATGTATTGTAGACATTGCACTAGAAGAAGATTTGCAGGCCAAAAAGATCAAAAAATGCCACAAGATAGAATAGATTTAGCAATTGAGTATATTAGACAAAACAAAGAAATTAGAGATGTTTTACTTTCTGGTGGAGATGCTTTATTAGTGAGTGATGAAATCCTAGAAGATATTATCAAACGTTTAAGAGAAATCGAACATGTTGAAATCATCCGTTTAGGTACGAGAACACCTGTTGTGTTGCCACAAAGAATTACTCAACAATTCGTGGATATGTTAAAAAAGTATCATCCGATATGGTTAAATACTCATTTTAATCATTATGATGAAATAACTATAGAATCAAAAGCAGCCATCGATCGTTTAGCAGATGCTGGAGTTCCATTGGGGAATCAATCAGTTTTGTTAAAAGGTGTGAATGACTCAGTAGAAGTCATGAAAACATTAGTACAAAGGCTAGCTTATATAAGAGTTAGACCGTACTATATCTATCAGTGTGATTTATCTTTAGGAATTGAACATTTTAGAACGCCTGTCTCCAAGGGTATCGAAATTATTGAAGGTTTAAGAGGACATACCTCAGGTTATTGTGTTCCAACGTTTGTTGTGGACGCTCCTGGAGGCGGAGGTAAAATTCCAGTAATGCCAAATTATGTAATTTCACAAGCTCCTGGCAAAATTGTTTTGAGAAACTATGAAGGTGTCATTTCGACATATTCAGAACCACAAAACTATGTCAATAAAAAAAAGTATGAAAATGCTAATGGTGTTAGCGGGTTATTAGCGGGGAAAATGATTTCTCTTGAACCTAAAGAATTGGAAAGAAGGAAAAGAACATTAAAAAAATAGTTGATTATTTAGATAAATTCAAAATAATCAGCATCGTCGGTAATACAAAAAATGCTGGTAAAACAACTGTTATGAATCATTATTTAGAACAGTTGTTTTGTCGTTTAGCAATTACATCAATTGGATTAGATGGAGAAGAAATAGATCAAATTACCTCGATGGAGAAACCAAGGATATTTGTAAAAAAAGGACACATTGTTGCTACAGCATTTGACACCTTAAAAAATTACAGTTGTGACTATAAAATTCTAGAGAAAACAAATATCACAACCTCAATTGGCCAAGTTGTAATTATTGAAATTTTAAACGAAGGAAAAGCTTTAGTGGCCGGTCCTTCTAGAGTCAAAGATATGCAATTATTAATTAGTATTCTCGAAAAATATGGTCTTGAAAAAATTATAATAGACGGGGCGTTCTCAAGGCAAACATTTGCACGAACTTCTGATGCGACAATCTTCGTCGTAGGAGCTAACAAAGATAAGGATATTGATAAAGTAGTTAAAGATACATATTTGCAATATCGTAAATTTAACTTAGAAACCATGCCGGCTTTACCTTATAGTTTTGGCCAAAATATAGGTTTTGTGGACACGGATAATAATTATCAAGAATTACCTTTTTCATCCGTTATAGGAAATATCAAAGACATTTTTATAAATGAGGTATTAAATTCAAAATACTTGTATTTACCAAAGACAATTTCTAATAAATTTGTTGAAAAACTAGTAGTTGAAAGAGGTAAATATGCTTTTGACTTAATAATTCAAACGCCAATTAATATTCAGGTTAACGATGATAACTTGGAAAAATTATTTAAACTTAGTCTCAATATTTTTACAATTAATCCAATCAATGTAGCCTTGATTTGCTACAACCCATATTCTCCAAAAGGATATGAATTTGATAATAATGATTTTAAAAACAAATTGAAGAATGCATTAAAAACAGATGTGCTAAATGTTTTAGAAGGTGGTATTTATGAATAAATTAAATTTAAATCAAGAACAAATTAACTCCTGTCGTAAATACGCAAGTTTAATTGCTGATGATGTTCAAAACTTTATTGATAGACATACAACTATTAGTGTTGAAAGAACAGTTTTAAGATTGCTTGGCGTTGATGGTATCGACGATTTTTCAGTCCCTTTACCAAATAAGATGGTTGATGATGTTGTTGAAAACGGAGACATTAGTAAAGGTGTAAGCATATATATTGCTACTGCACTTAAACATACCGGATTATCATTACTTGAGTTCGTTGAGCAATATACGTCTAGAAATGTTAGTTTGTGTAGTTATGATTTGATTGATAGAAAAGAAGCTTTTGAAGTTTTAAAACCTTATTATGAAAAAAGTTTGAACAAAATCAAAGCTAATAAAGCAAATAGAGAAGATTACTTAACTAAATTCCCAAGGGATAAAACTGATTTATATGTTATAGTAGCTACTGGAAATATTGATGAAGATGTTATTCAAGCGGTTTCTGCCGCAAAGGCCGGAGCTGATATAATTGCTGTTATAAGATCTACTGGACAATCATTGTTAGATTATGTTCCGTACGGAAAGACAACCGAAGGCTTTGGGGGAACATTCGCAACACAAGAAAACTTTAGAATTATGCGACAAGCACTTGATAAGGTTAGCGAAGAAGAGAAAAGATATATCTATCTTGTCAACTATGCTTCTGGTTTATGTATGCCCGAAATTGCGGCTATGGGGGCGTTGGAAAGATTGGATGTTTTATTAAATGACAGTATGTACGGAATTATATTCCGAGATATAAATATGCAAAGAACTTTTGTTGACCAATATTTTTCAAGACTAATTAATGCTTACTCGGGAATTATTATAAATACCGGAGAAGATAATTACTTAACAACGGCAGATGCTATAGAAGAAGCACACACAGTTACAGCTTCTCAATTCATTAACGAAGCATTTGCTTTAAAAGCTCATTTGCCTAATAAACTAATGGGATTAGGACATGCATTTGAAATAGATCCAGAAGTCGAAAATAGTTTCTTATTTGAGTTAGCTCAAGCACAGTTAGCTAGAGAAATATTTCCTGAAGCTCCGTTAAAATATATGCCGCCAACAAAGCATATCAATGGCAACATTTTTAGAGCTTATCAACAAAACGCAATGTTTAATATGGTTACTACCATGACCTCACAATCAATCCATCTATTAGGAATGATGACAGAAGCTATTCATACGCCTTTTATGTCAGACAGATATCTAGCAATTAAGAACGCTAAAATGATTCAAAAATCAATGAAGTCTTTTGGAGACGAAATTGAGTATAAAGCAAATGGTATAATTCAAAACAGAGCACAAGAAGTTTTAGATTCTGCTGAAAAACTGCTAAAACAGATATCTCAAGACGGTTTATTTTTTAGTTTAGAAAGCGGCGTATTTGCGCAAACAAAAAGAATGAGAACTGGTGGAAAAGGTTTGACAGGAGTTTTTGAAAAATCTGATAACTACTTCAATGTAGTATTGGAGAAGATGGAGGAACACTTCAATGAAGATTAAACCTTATGGGGATACATTCAATGACGGTAAAGTACAAATTAGTTTTACTTTGCCGGTAGCAAATTCAGCTAGAGGTGTCCAAGCAGCAAAAGAATTAGTTAAGCAAATGGGGATAATAGATCCGCAAGTTGTTCATTCTGAAAATTTGAGTGACGATTTTAGTTTTTATATTGTGTATGGAAGCACCAAAAATTCCATCGATTATGATAAAATAATAGTGGAAGAAATTACTAGCGAAGCACTTTCAAAAGAAGAAATAGAAGACGCTATAAAACATAACTTTGATAGAAAAATTGTTTTTGTTGGCGCATCTACTGGAACTGATGCTCATACAGTTGGGATTGATGCTATAATGAATATGAAAGGCTTTGCTGGACATTATGGTTTAGAAAGATATGAAGGTATTGAAGCATACAACTTGGGATCTCAAGTATTAAATGAAGATTTTATCAAGTTTGCTAGAGAAAAAAATGCCGATGTGTTATTAGTTTCACAAACAGTAACACAAAAAGAAGTTCATTTAAAGAATATGATTGAATTAGTTGAATTATTGGAAACTGAAGGATTAAGAGATAAGGTAATATTAATAGCTGGAGGAGCAAGAATTACTCACGAATTGGCAAAAGAATTAGGTTATGATGCTGGTTTTGGACCTGGAAGTTTTGCAGAAGATGTTGCTACTTTCGCTATAAACGCTTTAATAAATAAGAAAGAGAAGTGAGAAATAATGCCAGTAAATAAACTAGAATTAGTTACAACAAAATATGGAGATTCGGGTTTATCAAAGAATTTTGAAAATAAAACCTTTAAGAAAAGCCATGTTTTATTTGAAACACTGGGAGCTATGGATGAATTGAGCTCATATTTAGGTTTGACATATCATTATTGCAAAGTTGAATTTATTAAAGAAATCCAAATGAATTTACAGAACATTAATTCCCTAATTGCTAGTGAATTTGACTCTGATCTTTACAATATTTTGGTTCAAATTAAGGAAGAAGACGTATTAGTATTAGAGAAAAAGATTCAAGAAATTCTTGATGTAAGACCACTAGAAGCTAGATTTTATCTGCCAGGTAGCGAGAAGACTAAAGCAGGAGCTTATGTGGATGTAGCTAGAACTATGGCGCGAAAAACAGAAAGAAGATTAAACGCTTTTGTTGATAGTGAAGAAAGAAAAGATTTGGAGTTATCAAAGAAATATTTAAATAGATTAAGTGACTATCTTTTTGTACTAACCTTTATAGTTTAAACTATAAAGAACATTATACGATTTTCTAAGATTTTTTCTTTAATTCTATAATCTACTATGTTATAATGTTATAGGTTATAAAAACGCTTACAAAAATATGGGGAGAATAGTTTGAAAACAATAGTTATTGGAGTAATTGGTGCTGACGTGCATGCTGTTGGCAATAAAATAATTGAATATACATTAACTAAATCAGGTTATAACGTAGTAAATATAGGTGTTTTGTCCTCACAAGAAGATTTCATTAATGCAGCGATTGAAACTAACGCTGATATGATAATGGTTTCTTCGCTATATGGACATGGTGAAATTGACTGTCGCGGTATGAGAGATAAATGTATTGAGTCGGGTTTAGATAAGATCTTACTTTACGTTGGTGGGAATATTGTTGTAGGTAAACAAGATTTCGCTGAAGTTAAAAAACGTTTTATTGAAATGGGATTTAACAGAATTTATCCGCCTGGGATTTCTATTGACGAAGCATTGAAAGACATCAAAACAGATTTAGGAGAGTAAAATGGCAAATTATTTGCTGATTGATTTTGGCTCAACTTTTACAAAACTGTGCGCTGTAAATACTGAAGAATACAGTATAATTGGTACTTCTTCGGATTTTACTACTGTGGAAACAGACATTAACGAAGGCTATCAAAAAGCTTTAGAAAAGTTGTTTGATAAAATAGGAAAACAAATCGATTTTGAACAAGTTATAGCTTGTTCTTCAGCTGCTGGCGGCCTAAAAATGGCCGCTATTGGTCTAGTTAAAGAGCTTACCGTAGAGGCTGCTAAGAGAGTTTGTTTGGGTGCTGGAGCTAAAGTTGATTTGGTTTTTTCTCATCATTTAAACAAAAGTGAAGTTCAACAGATTATCGATAAAAAGATTGATATTATTCTTTTAGCTGGCGGTTCAGATGGTGGTAACTCTGAATCGGTTATTTATAACGCAAATTTGTTAGGTGAGTTAGGTATTAATATTCCAATAGTTTTTGCTGGCAACAAATCTGCTCAAGATGATATTCAAGATATATTTAACAAGTATAATATGAATGGACATATTTGCGAGAACGTTATGCCTTCTATAAACGTCTTAAATATAAATAATGCTAGAGAAAAAATAAGAGAAATATTTCTTAAACAGATTATCGCAGCAAAAGGAATCAAGAAAATAGAACAACAAATCAACAAAGTTATTTTACCTACTCCATCAGCAGTTCTTGAAGCTGCTAAACTACTATCTGAGGGATATTTAGAAGAAGAAGGTTTAGGAGAAATTGTTGTTGTTGATATTGGTGGAGCCACAACAGATTTGTATTCCATTTGTGAATCTACTAAAAGAAGCGATGTAATTGTCCAAGGGTTGGAAGAACCATTTGCCAAAAGAACCGTAGAAGGGGATTTGGGAATGAGATATTCTGCTCCTGGCATAGTTAAATCTTTATCTGAGAGAGAAATTAAATTTATTAACAAAGATAAAGGCATTGATATTGTTAATGAAGTTAATCGTAGATATAGTAATGTGAAGTTACTACCAGAAAATAGTCAAGATGAATTTATAGATCAATTCTTAGCGGAAATGTGTGCCTATAGGGCAATGCATAGACACGTTGGAAGAATACAGGAAGTTTTAACGCCAATGGGTAAAGTTTACAATCAAGTTGGTAAAGATTTGTCAGACGTTAACTATGTTATTGGGACAGGCGGAGTCATAATTAAGTCAAATCATCAATATGAGATATTAAGACAAACTACTAATATTCTTCATAATCCTCAAGAATTGAGACCAAATGACCCGAACTTTTTAATTGACCATGATTATATTATGGCAGCTATGGGGCTTTTATCAAAAATAGAACCAATGGCAGCTTTAAAGATAATGAAAAAACATATATGTCAGATTAGAGGTAATCAAGATGAAATTACAAAATAAGAAATTAACTGAATCTGAATTTCTTGAGTTAAGAAAAGAAGTTCTTAAAGCTTGGCCTACAGGTAGTGATTCAGATTTAGATTTAGATAAAGCAATAGAATATTTAAGAAAAGTACCAGAGGAAAAGAATTTTGCCTTGGTTTTGAATAAGGCCAAACTTAATAACGATACTTTAATTCAACCACGTGGAGGAGTTCCAGTTTTATCGGAACATATTAAATTGCTTAACTATCTATCTCAATCTGGTGCAGATTGTTTGCCTTCGACAATAGATAGTTATACAAGACAAAATCGCTATCAAGAAGCTCAAAAAGGATTAGAAGAATCTGAACAAAAACAAAGAGCACTATTAAATGGATTTCCAGCAGTAAATCACGGTGTTAAAGGTTGTAAACTAGTTTTTGAGTCAATCGATAAACCTGTGGAAGCGAGACACGGGACACCAGATGCTAGATTGTTATCAGAAATTATTCACGCATCTGGTTGGACATCTAATGAAGGTGGTGGAATATCATATAATATTCCTTACGCCAAATCGATACCTCTAGAAGTTTCGATAAGAAACTGGCAATACATTGATAGATTGGTTGGTTATTACGAAGAAAGAGGAATAAAAATTAACAGAGAACCGTTTGGACCATTGACAGGAACTATTGTTCCACCATCAATTTCAAACACAGTTATGATTATTGAAGCATTACTAGCTGCCGAACAAGGCGTAAAAAACATTACTGTTGGTTACGGCATGGGTGGCAATTTAATACAGGATATAGCAGCTGTTCATTCTTTATACGACCAAACTTTAGAATACTTGAATCAATTTGGTTATAAAGATATGGAAATTTCAACAGTATTCCATCAATGGATGGGTGGTTTTCCGAGCGATGAAGCAGAAGCTATGGCATTAATATCTTATAGTTCATCTGTTGCGGCGTTATCAAAAGCGACCAAATTGATTACTAAATCACCGCATGAATCTGTTGGTATTCCAACAATGGAGGCAAATGGGTTAGGTGTTAAAGCCTCAAAATTTATTGTTAATATGCTAAAAGATCAAACTATTTCTGAAAGTGAAGACTTACTTTTAGAAATGGATCAAATTAAAAAAGAAGTAAAATGCTTAATTGATGTTGTATTAAAAGTAGGTGAAGGAGATTTAGCAGTTGGTGCTGTTAGAGCTTTTGAACAAGGTTTGTTAGATATACCATTTGCACCTAGCAAGTATAATGCAGGGAAAGTATTCCCAGCAAGAGATAATGAAGGTAGAATTAGAATTTTAGAATTCGGTAATTTAGCTATGAGTGATGAAATTAAAGATTTTCACTTAAAGAAAATAAAAGAAAGAGCGGATTCAGAAGGTAGAGAAGTATCATTCCAATTAACGGTAGATGATATTTATTCAGTTAGTAAAGGAAAATTAATAGGAAGGCCTTTAAGGAATTTATAATGAAAATAATCGATGTAGTATTATCAAAATCATATACAGGATTTTTCTTTGATGATCAAAAAGCAATTAAAAATGGAGCCGTTAACGATGGCTTCTTTTATGTAGGAACGCCTGAAATAGAAGGGTTTTCATCAATTAGACAAAGAGGCGAAGCAATTTCGATTCAGTTGATTTTAGAAAACGGAGAAGTTGGAGTAGGAGATTGTGCAGCCGTTCAATATTCAGGAACTGGCGGTAGAGATCCTTTGTTTTTGGCGGATAATTATATTCCGTTCTTAGAAGAAAACATTGTACCGATGTTAATCGGATTAGATATGAATGAATTTAGACCTTTAGCGGAAAAATTTGATCGAATGATGCTAAATGGTAAGAAATTACATACGGCAATCAGATATGGTTTAACTCAAGCTTTTCTTTCTGCAGTAGCCAAAGTTAACAAGCTAACTATGGCAGAAGTAGTTAGAAAAGAGTATAATATAGTTGAAAAAGTGTATGATAAAGTACCAGTATTTACACAAAGCGGTGATGATCGCTATGACAATGTTGATAAAATGATTATCAAAGAAGCAGATGTGTTACCGCACGCACTTATCAATAACGTTGATAAGAAGTTAGGAAGAAACGGAGAACTTCTAAGAGAATATGTTAATTGGTTAAGAAATAGAATAATCAAACATAGAAATAGAGAAGATTATGAACCAGTTTTACATATTGATGTTTACGGAACTATTGGAATCGCATTTAATAACGATGTCGATAAGATTGTAGATTATCTTTTAGTATTAGAAAGAACCGCACTTCCTTTTAGATTGCGTATTGAAGGGCCTGTTGATGCAGGTAATAAAGAAGATACAATTTATTACTTAGCGGAAATTACTAAAAAATTAGATGATCTAAATTCTAAGGTTGAAATTGTTGCGGATGAATGGTGTAATACTTTAGAAGATGTTATTGATTTTGCAGATAGAAAAGCTGGACATATGCTTCAAATTAAAACTCCTGATTTAGGTGGAGTAAATAATATTTGCGAAGCAATTATTTATTGCAATAAAGTCGGAATCGGCAGTTATTGTGGAGGAACTTGTAACGAAACAAATATTTCAGCTGAAGTAACAACTAACATTGCTATTGCATGTATGGCAAACCAATGTTTAGCAAAACCAGGAATGGGTGTTGATGCAGGTTTCATGATTGTTAAGAATGAAATGAATCGAGTGATTGCTATAACAAAAAAGAGGTAATAATTTATGAAGGGAACTGCAGGAAGTAAAGAATCAAATGATTGCTTAATAACAATCGAATCTAGTGTTGAAAGAAAAATAGAGATTAATAGTATCGTTGGTGTCTTCTTTTATGATCAGATTTTAAAAGTAGTGGAAGATACTCTTGATGAACAAGAATTGTATAATGTCAAAGTTATAGTAGAAGACAAAGGCGCTTTAGATTATACAATAAAATCTCGACTTTTAACTGCTATCGAAAGGATGAGAGAAGATGTTTAGATCTTTGCTTTTCATTCCGGGAAATAATCCATCAATGTTGCAAAACGCTGATGTATTTTTGGCTGACGCAGTAATAATTGACTTAGAAGATGCGATAAGCATAAAAGAAAAAGACAACGCTAGAAATTTAGTTCATAACTACTTAACAACTTCTTCAGTACTACCTAAGCAAATTGTTTTACGTATCAACTCGATAGATACAGTTTGGTATAAAAAAGATTTAGATTTGTTAAAAACCAATAAGATTAATTACTTATTAATCCCTAAAGCTGATAGTAAAACCATAATCGAAGTAAACGAATATTTAGATACTCTATTTTCAAATAACAATTTGGATGAAATTAAACTTATTGCTTTAGTTGAAACAGCTAGAGGAATAACAGAAATTGACAAATTTGCCGAAAACAAAAGGCTTTGTGCAATTTTGTTAGGAGCTGAAGATTTAACAAATGATTTAGAAATTAAAAGATCTGAAACTAATCAAGAGATATTTTATGCTAGATCAAAAGTGATTTTTGCATGTGCTACGAATAAATTAATTTCAATTGATACACCTTTTACGAACATTAATGATATAGTGGGTTTAGAAAAAGATTCAGCGTTTTCAAAATCCTTAGGAATGAAGGCGAGAGCTTGTATTCATCCTAATCAATTAGAAATTGTTAATAGAATCTACTCTCCGAGTAATGAGGATATTAATTGGGCGTTAGAAGTTTTTAAAGCTCATCAAGCCAATCCTAATGTTGGAGCTTTTCAACTAAAGGGAAAGATGATTGATAAACCAATTATTGAAAGAGCAAAGAAAATTATTGAAAAAGCTAAGTTATTTAATTTAATGTAGGTGATTATAAATGCTTAATGGAGTGGGAAGAGAAGTTCCTGACAATGTTAAAGCTTTTGTAAAAAGCGATGACTTTAAAAAAAGGAAAAGAACATTAATAGATAAAAAGAATAAACAGTCTAAAACTGTTTTTTTCGACGATTTGAAATTACTTTTCGATGAATTGAATATCTCTTCTAAAATGACACTATCTTTTCATCACCATTTAAGAAATGGAGATAAGGTTATTGAGTTAGTATCGGAAGAAGTACAAAAAAGAAATTTGACTGATATGCATTTCGCTCCAAGTTCGATATTCCCTAGTTATAAGTTACTCGGTGAATTAATAAAAGAAGGAAATATAACGGATATTCATACAAACTATTTAAATGGCGAGGTAGCTGATCTTATAAGCAAGGGATTTTTAAAAGGGAAGTTAATAATGAATACCCATGGTGGTAGAGCTAGAGCTATAGAAAGCGGGGACCTACCAATTGATGTGGCATTTATTGCCTGTCCGACCGTTGATAAACTTGGAAACGGACACGGCGCTATTGGAAAAAGCGCTTGCGGAACTTTGGGATATTGTATTAGCGACCTAGAATATGGTAAAAAGGTGGTTCTTGTTACAGACAACGTTATTGATGAGTTAAAAGAACATCAAATTAATAGTGAATATGTGGACTATGTTTTGGTTGTAGACTCAATTGGCGAAAGTTCTGGAATTGTTTCTGGAACAACCGAAGTCACCAAAGATCCGATAGGACTAAAGATTGCTAAAGATTGTGCAAATTTACTGGATTATTTAGGTTTAATTAAAAATGACTTTTCAATGCAAACAGGAGCAGGAAAAACTTCACTTGCAGTTGTGAAATTCGTTGAAGAAATAATGAAAAAAAATAATATTATCGGCTCATTTGCTTCAGGCGGCATAACCAAGGCTTATGTAGATATGTTAGAAGCCGGTTTATTTAAGAATCTATACGACGTTCAATGTTTTGACTTAGATGCGGTTAATTCTTTCTCAAAGAATAAAAATCACATCGCTATGTCGGCTAGTGAGTATGGAAATCCTTTTGAAAATAGTCCAATATGTGACAAATTAGATTTTGTTATTCTTGGCGCAACAGAAATAGATTTAGATTTTAACGTAAATGTAACAACCGATTCAATGGGTAATTTAATCGGCGGTTCAGGCGGACATGCAGATATTGCATATGGTGCTGATGTGACGATAATTATTTCTCCGCTAATTAAATCTAGGATACCGATAATAAAACAAAAAGTAACTACTGTAACAACCCCAGGAACTGATGTAGATATCTTAATTACTGAAAGAGGAATCGCAATAAATCCACTTAGAAAAGATCTGTTAGATAAATTAAAAAATAGTCAATTCCCTATATATAGTATTAATGATTTATTGGATTTGACTCATAAAATCACCGGTGTTCCAAAGCAAATAATCCCTGATGAAAAGATTATAGGGTATGTAGAGTATCGTGACGGAACAATAATTGATTGTTTAAGAAAAATTAATTATGAATCAAAGTGATAAAATATTATTAGGTAGAGAAGAAAGAGCTCTATTGATTAAAAAATATCTGAATGATTACAAGACTGTTGTGTCTTTAAAGGCAAATATGCCAGGAAAAGATAAAAACAGTTATCTTTCGTATTTGTTAATTAATGCTTTTTCTTTTTTAATTTCTGATTTTAAATGTAAAGAATATATATATAATTATAACGATGACGGTCCATTTCTTCTTTTTTTATTCAAAAAGGATATATCTTTAGAAATCAAACAAAAATGCATTGAGATTGAAGAAACACATTCTCTAGGAAGATTTGTGGATATAGACGTATACAATAGTCAAGGAAGCTTGTCTAGAGATAATAAAAGAAAATGCTTTTTATGTAATGATATTGCTTTTAACTGCATGAAAATAAACAGGCACTCACATCATGAGATTATTGATGTTATTGAGAAAAAAACGAA
>PGXI01000019.1 GCA_002839125.1 Tenericutes bacterium HGW-Tenericutes-5 | reverse complement strand
GTTTCCATGATTAATTTCTTTTAAAACCTCTTCAGGTAATGATAAAATCCCTAGTGCGTTTGAAACATAACTACGGCTTTTTCCGATTTTTTGAGCTAACTCAAGATGAGTTAGGTTTAGCGATTGAATTGCGTTTTGATAAGCCTCTGCTTCTTCAACGATTGTGAGATCCTCTCTTTGGATATTTTCAAGTAATGCTAGTTCTGCTAAGTATTGATTATTATAGTCTCTAATAATAGCTGGAACTGTACTAAATCCAGCAATTTTAGAAGCCCTACATCTTCTTTCTCCTGTAACTAACATATAGCCGCTAGCAACCTTTTTAACAATTACTGGTTGAAGCACACCATTAGCTCTAATTGAATCAGCTAACTCTTGTAGCGCTACTTCATCAAAATGCCTTCTCGGTTGATAAGGGTTTGGAGTTATCTTATCTAAATCAATATCAACAACTTCTTCTTTTTCTAAATCTTCAATTTGATTTTCTTTAAGAAGATCTTCTAATCCTCTTCTAATCAATTCGTCTTTATTCATCTCTTGTCAAAACCTCCTTCGCTAAATTTTTGTAGCTTAATGAAGATTTACTCTTCGGTGAATAAACAGTTACCGGTACGCCGTAAAAAGTGGCGTTTGAGCAAGTAATATTTCGAGGTATAATTGTTTGAAATACTTTTTCTTTAAAATATGTTTTAATTTCATTAACAATCTGAAAGCCTGAATTTACTCGATTATCTAACATCGTTAATAAAACTCCGTAAATGGTTAAAGTTTCTTGATTAACTTTTTTCTTTGATTGGACTAATCTAATCGTATTCAATAATTGAGTAAGTCCATCCATTGCTAAAAACTCGCACTGAACCGGTACAATTACCCCATCAGAAGCCATTAGAGCGTTGATTGTAATATAGCCTAATGAAGGTGGACAATCAATTAAAACGTAGTCATAATCGTTTTTAGTCTCTTTTAAGAGCTCATATAGAATGAAATCACGATTACTATCTGCAATTACTTTTTCATCAACGCCTTCAACCATAGTTTTAGCTGGAAGAACATCAATCAATTGGTTAGCTGTTTTAATTCTTATATCTTCAAAAGTTGCTTCTCTTTTAAAGCAATCAAAGATACTCTTTTTAAAACTTCCCCTGTTAATACCCATACATGTTGTTGCATTTGCCTGATAATCCAAATCTATCAGTAAAACTTTTTTATTCAAATCCGCCAAAGAACTAGCTAGATTTATTGCTGTTGTTGTTTTGCCAACTCCGCCCTTTTGGTTGGCAATCGATAAGACTAAAGCCATCTGTTATATACTCCTTTTCATTAATGCTTCTTTGAGTGTTTTCTCAGTAAATCGATGTTGTCGTTGTAGAAAGCAATTAACTGATCAGAAAAGAATTCTGTTAAATCGATTTTTGCAAACACTTCCTCAATATCAGTTTCTTCGCTTTTTATTGTATTCCATTTGTCACCTTCAAGCAGTTCATCTTTAAGATATAAATAGATTAAACAAAAAGCGATAAATTGTTCATCTGTTAAACTGGTGATATTTTCCACATTATAATTATATCGATTGATATTATATTCATCTGTATGATGAAATTTTAGATAAAAAGATATAATCATTGAAAACATATCAGTGTTTTCATTTAATAAATATTTACCTAAAATATTAGCATTCTTCTTTAACGCAACGCTTATTTCATCGTTCTTTAAAATCGATTCTAATCCCTTTTCATGAATGTAGACGTATAAATCTATTAAATTAACTATTTGTTTTCCGTCTTTAAGAATCTGCTCAGCGATAAATTGACTTAATTCCATCGTGCATTTTTGAAACTCTAAATCCTCAAAGATGTGCGATTCATTCATACCCGCTCTAATGTCTTCAATAAAATTAAGCAAATCGTCTTGATTGTTACTGTTAAAATTATTAGTTCTTACCCATTCTAAATTCATATCAGCATATAATTTCTCATTATTAATTATCTGTGCAAAACTAACGAGATAATAAATAACCAAACCAGCAATATAAACATACATTGATCCCGGCACATCATTAACAATAGTTAAGCCTTCAGAATAAGTTAAAGTATAAAAGATTCCAAGAACTAATGTTGCCGTTCCATAGATAAAATATGAGTATATTTCTTGATAGAAAACGATAATTGTTAAAGTTATATAAAAGAAAATATAAGCATAAAAACTACTGATACCTCGTGTATAAAAAACGGTAAGTAAAAGCGAATAAATTATGGACACTTGAATAGCGGTAAATATCTTTTTAAATCTTACAAAGATAAATATTAGCAGGTAAAACAAACCAAATGCTGCTAGTGATAAAATCTGGTACAGCGTTGAGTAATTAAAGAAAAAGGAAAACGGGATAGTTATTAAAGTAATAACAAATAAAAACCCCATAACAACATGCACTTTTAACCTTCTTACCTCATTAACAGGTAAAAATTCTGAATTAAGAATTTTCTTGAAGAACTTAACCATTTTTCTTCACCTGCCCAAACACTTCATCAACAATAGTATTAAATACATCAGCGTTATCTCGATATATCTTAATTACTTTAGGATCAATAAAATAATATAAATCAGTGTTGATAAATGTGTCAAATAGTTCTTGATTTGTCAGAGGTTTCATCCCTGATAACCCTCTTTTCAAAGCTACAAAATATACTACAAAACAAAGTATTTTTATTTCAATACTATCAGATTGCTTATTGAAACTTTGAAAGTGAGTTGAAGAGAATATTTCTCTAGTTTTATATTTTTTGGTACTTGAATTCTTTATTTTCAAGATTAATTTACTAAGCATAGATGTCTTATAAACAAGTAATTTTTCGAGTCTCTCTAAATCTGTTTGATTGAATAGAGGATGTTCCTTTAAAATCTTTTGTTTATCTATTCCAGATTCTAATTTCTCTAATACATCAATTTTTTCCGAAAAAACATCATCAATTTCAATCTTCTTAGAAAATTCCTCTAAGATTTTTTTTGTTTCTTGGTAGTAATCTCGATTAACTAAACTATTAGTTTTTAATTTTGATTTAAATTCAAGAATCAAGTCCAAATTACGATATTCTTTTTCTTTAGCAAAGGCAATATTATTATAGAAAAATGTTTTTTCATTTATGATGATGAAACTAGAAGATAATAAAATAAGTAAAAACAAAATCAAAAAGAAACCAATCGCTAAATTTTTAATGACAATTGCATTTTGGAACTCAAAGATATACTTGAAATTAAATATTAACATCAAAACGGCGAAGATAAAATAAACCGTTGTCGCAATTAAAACCTTTGTATCCTTATAGATAGCTGAAACTGCATAAGCGACAAAAATCAGAGGAATGAATGATGGTGATTTAAAATATATAATCATTGTAAGTATTAATGTAAATAAAGAAATTGAAGTAATATACTTATTAAGTTTTAAATAATAGTAATGTTCTTTAGAATAGGCGATTGTTGCGAAATTAAACAATAGGACAACTAAATACCCAATTACAAAGCCAATGATTGGTAAGACTTCGTAACTTGAAAAGTACATGTAAATCGCTGTTAAAAACATCATAGATGTTATCGCCATAATGACTAAAGCATTTTGTCCAACAAAATGCTTAGTTTCTAAATATTCGCGATAGTACTGAGTTTCAGGAAAAACAAAATACTTTTTCTTCAAAGGTTATCTCCTATAATGGTTGTTTTTTTATTTTTGCAAACTGCCTTGGATAAATACTTGGAGTTTCTTTAATCTTTTTAAATACTAAAAGAACATGTTTTAAGTCTTTATTAATTTCATATTCTACTATTCTTTCTAACTGCGCTCCTAATACTTTTATTGCGTTTTTTGCTTCTTCTAATTCTTCTTGATAATTAATTGATTTATAGGCTACAAAATAACCGTCTTTTTTTACATAGGGTAGAGCGATTTCTGATAAAATGTTTAGTTTAGCTACTGCTCTCGCTGTAACAAAATCAAACGATTTATTTTTGCTCATCTCTTCAGCTCTTCCGTGTAATAAAGAAACGTTACTTAACTTGAGTTTCTCGGTCAATTCTTTTAAATAATTAATTCTTTTGTTTAAACCATCAATAATTGTTACATCTAGTGAATCAACTAATATTTTTAAAGGTATACTTGGAAATCCGGCTCCAGCACCAATATCGAGAATTGATTTTTTGCCAAGTTCAAATATTGCACTGAGAATAACTGAATCATAAAAATGCTTTTGATACACTTCTTTTTCTTCGGTAATATTTGTAAGATTCATAACTTTGTTCTTTTCTATCAAATTTTCGAAGTAGACGGAAAAACTAGGATTTTTTAGTAAATCCCATAGTTCTTGATTAAATTTAAAATTAATAATTTCCATAAATCTCTCCCAGTAGTTTATATTCTATCATAAAGAGATAGAGTTTGTCATAGACTTCATGAAACTTTATGTTTCATAGACTTTTCAAATGTAGCAACAACATTTGGATATCAGCTGGGTTAACTCCGGAAATTCTTGATGCTTGTGATATTGTTAAAGGTCTTATTTTTGATAACTTAGCTCTTGCTTCTAAGGCAAGATTATGAACCTTATTATAATCAAGGTCCAAAGGAATTTTGATATTATTTTCTTTGATTAATTTTTCAGCTTCTTTAATACTTTTGCTTATATAACCAGCATATTTAATATTGATTTCAACTTGTTCTTTAACTTCTTCGCTTAAATCAATGGCTCTTTTATCAAGGTTTTGAATATCATTATAGGTTATTTCTGGTCTTTTTAATATTTCAGCTAATGATACTTTTCCTTTAATTTGCGGATAATTCATTAATGTGAAATAATCGGCAACTTCTTTTGTCGGCGTGATTAAGGTATCGTTAAGGTACTTGATTTCGTTTTCAATCGTTTGCTTTTTAATGAGAAAATTCTTGTATCTTTCTTCACTTATAAGACCGATTTTCTTACCGTAATCAGTTAATCTTAAATCCGCGTTATCATGTCTTAATAACAAACGAAATTCAGCTCTAGAAGTTAACATTCGATATGGTTCATTAGTGCCTTTGGTAACTAGATCATCAATCAAAACACCTATATAAGCTTCATCTCTTCTCAAAATTAATGGATCTTTAGAATCTAGTTTTAAACTTGCATTGATTCCTGCCATTAAACCTTGTGCTGCAGCTTCTTCATAGCCGCTAGTGCCATTGACTTGACCGGCAAAAAATAGGTTGTTAATAATTTTCGATTCTAGACTTGGCCATAGGTCCTTCGAATCAATTGCATCATATTCAATTGCATATGCATATTTAACAATCTCAGCATTTTCTAATCCCGGTAAAGATTTTACCATTTTTTCTTGAACTTCATGAGGCATTGATGTTGAAAAGCCTTGAAGATATACTTCATCTAAAGAAGCTGATTCTGGTTCGATAAACAATTGATGTCTTTCTTTATCTGCAAACCGTACAAGTTTATCTTCTATTGACGGACAATACCTTGGTCCAACACCTTCTACTAAACCGCTATACATAGCTGATTTAGTTAAGTTGTTTAAAATAATCTCATGAGTTACTGGAGCGGTATGAATTAAGTAGCAAGGCCACTCTTTATCCAAAACTCTTAAGTGTTCTTTTTCAAAACTGAAACTGTGGATAAAACCATCTCCTGGAGAAAGTTCCATTTTAGAAAAATCGATACTATTGCGCTTAATTCTTGGCGGCGTACCAGTTTTTAGTCTAAATGTTCGATGGCCGATTTCCCGCAAATGCTTGCTCAAACCTACTGATGCTTTTTGATTATCCGGTCCTTGCGATTTAGCGGTTGAACCAACAAGGATCTTAGCTTCCATGAAAGTTCCAGTGGTAATTATTACGGTCTTGCTTAAATAAGTCGTTTCATCTTCAAGTAAAATACCTTTAACTTCTTTATTCTCAATTATTAATTCTTTAACATATGCTTCCTTTAAATCAAGATTGCTTGTATTTTTCAGAGTATTTAACATTGTTTTTGGATATTCTAATTTGTCTGATTGAGCTCTTAAAGCTCTCACTGCTGGACCTTTACTTTTATTTAACATTTTCATTTGCAAACAAGTCTTGTCAGTGTTTTTTCCCATTTCTCCACCCAAAGCATCGATTTCTCGAACCAAAGTTCCTTTGGCTGGTCCGCCGATTGATGGATTACACGGCATAAAAGAAACCATTTCAAGGTTTCCACTTACTAACATTGTTTTTTTATTTAATCTAGCTGCAGCTAATGCGGCTTCAACACCAGCATGTCCACCACCCACAACTATTACATCATACATAAAAATCACATTCTTTCAAACATTAAATAAGTCCATAATGCTTCATTGCGTTGTATATCCCGTTATCATTAACGTCAGTTGTGACATACTCAGCAATTTGCTTCAATTCTTCAACTGCATTTCCCATTGCAATACCATGTTTAACGCTTTTTAACATTAAAATATCATTAAAATTATCACCTATTGCATATACTTCATCAATAGGATAATTTAAATAATCAATAACCGCTTTGATTCCATCAGCCTTTAGATTACCAGCGGGGTTGACGTCATATCCGTATTGACTAGATTTATTAAATTGTAATTCAGGGAAATCTGGTGAGATTTTTTTTACAACTTCGTCATCAAAAATCACCATCGCAAAGACAAATCTTTTCGGGTAAAATGTATGGTCAAGTCTAGCGATATCTAAATTGTAATTTATCGAAAACTTATCGGATGCATCTGTATCTTTTCTATAAGAAATATACTCATCTAAGTATTCGATTACAAGATCAAATTTGTCTTGATCTGCACGATCCATTATTCGCTTAATTACTTTATTATCAATATAGTTTTCTCTGATAATCTTATTATCAAAAATAACAATACCACCGTTTGCCATAACCATATTTTCGATTCCTAATTCAGAATCGATACCATAGATTAAGTTTGGGTTTCTTCCCGTAGCTATAACAACAATGTGATTATTATTTTTAAGTAATTGAATAGTTTCTTTGACACCTTTTGCGGGTTTTCCTTGATATAAAACTGTATTATCCAAGTCTAAAAAGATTAAAGCCATTTTAAACACCTTCTTTGATTAAAAGAATCTCAAGTGAAGCATCCCCACCCACATAAACACCTTACTTAAGGCTGCTTCCGTCAAGACCTGACCTAATTCGTGGGCATCTATTGAGTGAAGATGCTTCATTTGAGATTCCTTATTTATTATAACATAAAATTATTATTTTTCAATTTATTTAATCACTGTAATTTCCATTAAAATTATATTTTTAGTTTGAATTTTTGATTGAAGCCTCAATAAATTTAGAAAATAATGGATGTGGTTTATCAGGTCGTGACAAAAATTCCGGATGGAACTGTGCGGCTATAAAAAACGGATGATCCTTTAGTTCAATTATTTCTACTAGATTCATACTTTGATTAATTCCAGAAAATACCATCCCTTTTTCTTTAAAGATATTTATAAATTGATTATTAAACTCATAGCGATGACGATGTCTTTCTAATATTTGTTTTGCTTTATAGGCTTGATACGCAATTGTATTTGATTCTAAATCACATTCGTATGCCCCTAGCCTTAAAGTACCACCATAATTGATGCCTTGATATTGATTTGGTAAATAATCAATAACATTATGCGTTGTGTTAGGATCAAATTCGGTTGAATTAGCATCTTTAAAGTCACAAACATTTCTAGCAAATTCAATTACTGCTAATTGCATTCCTAAACAAATTCCTAGTAAAGGTATTTTGTTTTCTCTAGCATATTTAATAGCTAGTATTTTACCTTCAATACCTCTTTTACCAAAGCCTCCAGGTATTAAAATTCCATCAGCTGAATTTAAGAGAATCTCAACATTTTCTAGGTTGACTTTAGTTGAATCAATCCATTCAATCTCAACTTCTGCATTATGTTCATAACCTGCGTGATTTAGACTTTCTGAAACTGATAAGTAAGCATCTCTTAAAGAAACATATTTTCCGACTAAAGCAATTTTGGTTTTCTTCTTAAGAGTTTTTATTCTCTTAATCAAGTCTTCAAAGACTTTTATATCAGATGGTTTTTCAGTCAACTGAAGTTGTTTACAAACTAGCAAATCCAAATTTTCTCTTTTAAGATTTAGCATTACTTCATAAAGAACCTCCACATCTTTACATTCGATTACTGCTTCTTTTTTAACATCACAGAAAAGAGCTACTTTTTCTTTTGATTCTTCTGGTATTGAAATGGCTGTTCTTAAAATTATGATATCTGGAGTAATTCCTAACGATCTTAATTCCTTAACGCTATGTTGAGTGGGTTTTGTTTTTAATTCTCCAGTTGTTTCTAAATAAGGAACCAAAGTGTTATGAATAAATAAAGTGTTATTAGAACCTAAATCTCTTCGCATTTGTCTAATTGATTCTAGGAAAGGTAAGGATTCAATATCCCCTACGGTTCCACCTATTTCGGTTATTAATACGTCGCAGTCATAATCTTTAGCCAATGATAAAAGACGTTCTTTAATTTCATTAGTAATATGCGGTATAACTTGAACTGTAGCTCCAAGATAAGCTCCACTTCTTTCTTTGTCGATTACTGACTGATAGATTTTACCAGTAGTAATTGATGAATTCTTTGATAGATTTTCATCAATAAATCTTTCATAATGACCCAAATCAAGATCGGTTTCACCGCCATCATTAGTCACAAAAACTTCTCCGTGTTGATATGGAGACATGGTGCCTGGGTCGACATTTATGTAAGGATCAAGTTTAAGCATGAAAACTTTTAATCCTTTGTTTTTTAACAGTCTTCCTAAGGAAGCTGCCGCAATTCCTTTTCCTAAGGAAGAAACAACTCCACCAGTTATAAAGATAAATTTTGTATTTCTCATAATATTTCCTCCAAAAATATAAAAGGGCTCTCCGTTTTGGAGAACCCTTTTTTTTAGTGAGCTCTTTAAGATTATATCAAATATAATTTTTTCTTTCAATCATCTATTTCAACTTTTATTACGCAATCTTTTAAAAAACGATTTTAGTAATTCATCGGATTCTTTTTCTAGTACTCCTTGGACTACTTCAACTTGATGATTAAAGTTCTTTAGATATTCTTTTAATATATTATCTAAAGACTCATATTTCTTGTCTCTTGGTCCATAAACTAGCCTTTTAAATCTAGCAGACGCTATAGCTCCGATACACATTAAACAAGGTTCTAAAGTCACATAGATGTCACAATCGTCTAAGCGCCAAGAATTGAGGTTTTGACACGCTTGATTAATTGCGATTATTTCAGCGTGGTGAAGAACATTTTGATTACTTTCTTTTTGGTTATGAGATCTAGCAATAATCTCTCCATTTTTCACTATAACACAGCCGACTGGAATCTCGTTTTTTTCAAATGCTAATTGAGCTTCTTTTAACGCTTCCAGCATAAATAATTCGTCTTTAATCATTTTAAGAAATCAAATCTTTTAGGTTTATTTGGTACTTCATGACACTCTCTACATCTAGCTTCATAAGTATCAACGGCTCCAACCAAAATAATCGGGTCATCATAATTTGCTGGTTTACCATTAATTATTCTTTGCGTTCTCGTAGCTGGAGTATGGCATTTTACGCAAATTGCGCTTAATTTCGTAACATATTCAGCTAAAGCTAATAGTTTTGGCATAAATGAGAATGGTTCACCTCTAAAGTTTCTATCTAATCCACTTACTATAACTCTAATACCCTTATCAGCCAAATATTCGCAAATATCTACAGCTTCTTCATCAAGAAATTGGATTTCATCAATTGCGACCACGTTGGTAAATTCATCCACATATTTAATGATTTCATGAGCTTTAGTAATATTAATTGATTTTGTACGATTATGATTATGGCTTACAACCTCATTATCGGCATAACGATTGTCAATTTGAGGTTTAAACACTAAAATATTTTGTTTAGCATATTCCAAACGCTTAACTCTTCTAATTAATTCTTCAGTTTTTCCGGCAAACATTGGACCGGTAATTACTTCAATCCAACCATCTTTTTGATTTAGATACATATGCTTTCTCCTTGTTAAAATCTTATTTATATTATACAAAAAACAAATAAAAAAAGCCAATCGATTTTGGCTTTATTTATCAGATTATTTTTCTTCTGTTTCTTCAGCGATGTTATACTTTTTGTTGAATTTGTCAATTCTACCAGCTGCTACAGTGTATTTTTGTTTACCTGTGTAGAAAGGATGACAGTTTGAACATGTATCAACCTTTATATTTTTGTTAGTTGAACCAGTTTCAAATGTATTTCCACAAGTACTACAAGTCACTGTAACTGTATGATATTCTGGGTGTGTATTTTTTTTCATATCATTTCTCCTTCTGCCATGAATTTGTCTTTATCATAGTAAGTACAATTACAAGCAAAAGTATTATATCAAATACCTAAATAAAATGCAAGAAAAATTGTGTCACAAAAAAAGAATGTTTTTTATAAATGCTTTCTTTGTAGTGATTTAAATGTCGTTAAAAAAATGATATAATATTTAAAGACAACAAATCGCGGAAAAATTAATAAAAAGGAGGATTTGTTTAGATTAATTACATCTATTCAATAAAAAAATGGGATATTCTAAAGAAGATGTTCTGAATCTACATCGTAAAAAGATTGGTAAACTTGATATTTTGCCAAACGTAAGTCTTGAGAATAAAGAAGACTTGTCAATGGCTTATACTCCTGGGGTAGCTTTACCTTGTTTAGAAATTGCACAAGACAAAAGTAAAGCTTATGACTACACTATGAAAGGCAAGACTGTAGCTATCGTAACTGATGGTTCTGCAGTTCTAGGTTTAGGAAAAATCGGTCCTGAAGCATCACTGCCAGTCATGGAAGGAAAATCGGCTTTACTTTACAAATTCTCTGGTATTCAAGCAATGCCTTTAGCTGTTGATAGTTATGAAGCTGAAGACATTATTAAAACTGTCAAAATGATTGCGCCAAATTTTAGTGGCATAATGTTAGAAGATATTAGCGCTCCAAAATGCGTCTATATTGAAGAAGTGTTACAAAGAGATCTTGAAATCCCAGTATTTCATGATGATCAACACGGTACTGCAATAGTAGTTTCCGCAGCGCTAATAAATGCTTTAAAGATTGTTAATAAGAAAATTGATGAAGTAAAAATAGTTGTGACCGGTAGCGGAGCTGCAGGGTCTGCCGTTATCAAACTTTTAAACAAAATTGGTGCCAAAAGAATTTATAATTATAACCTAAATGGTTATGTAAATATGAACGATTACAATCAATATGATGAAGTCGTCAAAAGTTTGATTGACAATAAATATGTAGTTGCTAACGAAAGTTTTGATTCTTTGAGTGATTTAATTAAAAACGCTGATGTGTTTATTGGTGTTTCTGCAAAAAATATACTAAAAAAAGAGATGGTAGAATCAATGGCTTCTGATGCAATAATTTTTGCATTAGCAAACCCTGAACCCGAAATAATGCCTGATGTCGCCATTGAAGCTGGCGCTAGAATTGTCGGCACTGGTAGAAGCGATTTTCCAAACCAGATAAATAATGTATTAGTTTTTCCTGGTTTAATGAAAGGCGCATTAAAAGCTAGAGCTAGATCAATTACTGACGATATGAAAATGGTTGCTTGTAAAACCCTTGCTTCTTTAATTGAAGATAAAGATTTAAATGAAGAAAACATTTTACCGAATATTTTTGATAAAAGAGTTCCTGAAATTATTGCACAAGCTATTTACAACGCAGTAAAAAAAGCCTAAATTAGGCTTTATCTTAACTTCTTTAATTCTTGGTAAACCTTC
Source organism: Tenericutes bacterium HGW-Tenericutes-5 (assembly GCA_002839125.1). GTDB lineage: Bacteria > Bacillota_I > Bacilli_A > Izemoplasmatales > Hujiaoplasmataceae > UBA2289. The sequence goes on along the minus strand of PGXI01000019.1, from coordinate 3,252 downwards.
GATATAGGAAAACCTACTATCGTAAAATAATCACCAGAAATTGATTTAACAAAACGTGCCCCATGATCTTGAATACCATAGGCACCTGCTTTATCCATTGGTTCTTTTGTTTTGATATAATCCTCAATTTCTTGACTAGTCAAATCCCAAAAAGTTACTTGGGATTGAGTATAGAACGAACGAGAATAACCTTTTTTAATTATCGCACAACCAGTTAAAACTTTATGCGTTTTGCCGGATAAGATTTCTAAAAAGTGTTTTGCCTCTTCTTCTGATTTTGGTTTTCCTAGGATTAAATCATCAATAATTACTAATGTATCAAATCCCAAAACTATATCATCCTTACGGTTTTTAAATACAGCTAAAGCTTTTTGAAAAGCTAAATCTACAACTAATTCTTCATGAGATAGACTTGGATCATTGATTTCTTCAATATTAGGAGAAATTGATTCATACTCAACATCAAGAAGTTTTATTAATTCTTGTCTACGGGGAGAATTGCTTGCTAAAATAAGTTTCATTTAGTCACCTCTTCTTTAACTATTATATCAAAAATATTTAGTTTTAAAAATATTTATATTTCATAAAAAAATACATAAATCTATCACATAGATTTGGTAATATATCTATGCAATCAAATTTTCTCTTTTATTTTATATGTTTGAGCATAGAAACGAATATTTCTATGCTCAATATTATTATCTAGGAGGCATTTTCATGATTAAAGGTTTTAATAAAAAATTGATTGAAAACAACGATTCGCTTCTTCTCGCCTTAAGTGGCGGTATTGATTCTATGGTAATGTTAGACATTATCGAAAAATTAAAAAATGAAATGAATCTAAAATTATATATAGCACATGTCGATCATCAAAAAAGGATTTCCAGTAAGGATGACCGCGATTTTGTCGTTGAAACAGCAAATGAGTTGAATATTCCTTGTTTTGTGGAAAGTTTAGAAGGCGATTATGACGATAATTTTCATGATTATGCTCATAAAAAAAGGTATGATTTCTTTTATAAAGTTGCAAAAGATAACAATATTAACAAAATTGTTCTTGCTCATAATGCTAATGATAACGCTGAAACGATTTTAATGAGATTGAACAGAGGAAGTTCTTTTGAAGGTTATCGTGGCATTTTAGAAAAAGCTGAATATAAAGGCATTAAAATTATTAGGCCACTGCTTCAAGTTTCTAGAAGCGACATTGAAGTGTATCAACAAGCAAACCTTATTCCTTATCAAAATGATCCAAGTAATGATATGGATGATTATACAAGGAATAGATACCGTCATCATCTTCTTCCAATTCTTGAAAATGAAAATCCAAAATTTTTAGAGAAGTTTGCTCAGTTTTCTTATTATCAAACATTAAGTTATGAATTGATTGAATCCATTTCTGAAGCTTTTTTAAGCAAGTTAGTTTTCGATGATAAGATCGTAATCAAAATTAAGGATATTCTAAATAATCAACAAATTATTCAAATTGAGTTAATCAAAAGAATTATCAATCGACTAACTGATAATAAAGTTGAATTATCATTTCAAAATATTCTCGATATTTTAAATCTTATTAATAACGAAAAACCTCATGTTGAATTTGAAATTGAGAACAAGATTTATCTTTATAAATCCTATGATAATATCGTTTTTCAAACAAGTAAATATCAACCGATTGAATATAATGAATTGATTGATAATTATAAAGAAATCTCTTTACCTAATGGATATTTAGTTGACATCACAAAAAATGCAAACAAAAATTATGGTTTTCTTTACAAATTATGTTATAATAATCTAGATTTAATCTTTCCTTTAAGCGTGAGAAATAGGCAAGATGGTGACAAGATAAAACTTAAGTCAGGAACTAAAAAACTTAAGGATGTTTTTATCGATAAGAAGATACCAAAAAAAGAGCGCGACTCTTTACCTATTTTTCTAGATAAGACTGGTGAAATTATATTTATCCCCGGTATATATTCAAAAGAAACAACTGGAGATAACGAACTATACATTTGTGTTCAGAAAGGATAATTATGTTAGAAAAAGATATCGAAAGAATCTTGGTTACTGAGCAAGAAATTAATGCGATTTCTAAAAAACTTGGTGCCCAAATAACTGAGGATTACCATGATAAAAAACCGATTATTATCGGGCTTTTAAAAGGCTGCATACCATTCATGGCTGAGTTGATTAAACACATTGATATCTATTGTGAAATAGAACTTATGGGTGTCCAAAGTTATCATGGCGGTACTGAGTCTTCTGGTAATGTTAAAATCACTAAGGACTTAGATGTTTCCGTTGAAGGAAGACATGTATTAATCGCTGAAGACATAGTTGATACTGGAAGAACAATTAATGTAGTAAAGAATCTATTGAAATATCGCGGGGCATTAACTGTTGAAGTTGTTACCCTTTTAGATAAACCGGCTGGAAGACAAGAAGATTTCACACCAAAATATATCGGATCTACCATTCCAAAAGAATTCGTAGTTGGATTTGGTCTTGACTATGAAGAAATGTATCGAAATCTGCCTTATATAGGCGTTTTAAAACCGGAAGTTTATAATAAATAAGGAGGCTAGAATATGGCTGTTGCTAAGAATCCCCAAAACAAACAAATGAATAATCGCTCGACGCGATTCATAATGATAGTTTTGTTGGTTATCTTGGTCATTTCAATTTTCTATAGTTTTGGAAATGCGAACGGACCTGAGGAACTAGACAATTCACTTTTCATCAGTTTATTAGAAGATGGAGGTATTACTTCTGTCGAGGTCACACCTTTAGCTGGTGAAACAAACTATCGAGCTTATAAAGTATCTGGACAATTATTAGATGAACAAAATTATATAACCTATTTTGCTAATGATGCAGAACTTGATGAAGCGAGAGCTATCATTTACCAACTCAATAATGACTCTTCAAATCTAAATGATGTAACTTACGATTTTCAACATGGTGCAACTTATAATTTATTGAATATTATATTCCCAATTATCTTGGTTGCTGGTGTTGTTGTAATGCTCGTCGTTATGATGCGTGGAGGAACAAATGCTAATAAGCAAGCTTTTGATTTTGGTAAATCAAGAGCCCAAGTAAGTAAAAACCAAACTACTACTTTTAATGATGTAGCTGGTGCTGATGAAGAAAAAGAAGAATTAAAAGAAATTATCGACTTCTTGAAAAATCCAAAGAAATATATGGATTTAGGAGCGAGAATTCCTAAGGGCGTTCTACTCGTAGGAC
>PGXI01000137.1 GCA_002839125.1 Tenericutes bacterium HGW-Tenericutes-5 | reverse complement strand
TAGGTACTTCAAAGAATGAAAAGAAAGCTTTAGAGTTGTTTGAAAGAAGCGCTACTAGCGGAAACACTGAAGGAATGTATCATTTAGGATATTTGTTATTAAATGGTAAAACAGTTAAGAATGATGCAGAAACAGCTTTTTTCTATTTGGATAAAGCCGCTGTTAATAAGAGTTTAAATGCAATTAAGTATTTAAAGACTCTTTATCAAACACCACATGTATATTTAAAGAAGAAATCAGATTTATATTGCCAAGAGATGCTATTTTATTATGATGAAATATTAGCGCAACTAGATGATGTTGAAGCGCTTAAAAGAGTTGCTAATGTTTATTATAATGGTAATGCTTTTACAAAGATAAATTTTGAAAAATCAATTAAGTATTTTAAGGTGTTATATAGTTTGGATGAAGCTGATGGTTACTTAGGAATGGGTTTGTCCTATATGTATGGCCAAGGAGTTGTAATTGATTTTGAAAGAGCTAAGGATTATTTGGAAATAGCCGCAAATAGAGGTAGTTCTAAAGCAATGAATGCTTTGGGTGATATGTATAGACTTGGTAAAGGTGTTGTCGTTGACTTTCAAAGAGCGAGAGATTTTTATCTTGAAGCTGCTAAAAACAATGAAGTTGAATCATTGATTAATCTAGGTTTATTGCATTATCGAAAACAAATTAAAAATGCTAATGATGGATTGGCTTTTCAGTTTATGACTAAGGCCAGTGAACTTGGAAATGGAGCTAGCTTCTATTGGCTTGGTGTTTTTCAAGAAAAAGGTATTGGTGTTAATCCGAATAAGGATTTAGCTAAGAAGAATTTGGTTAAAGCCATCGAAAATGGTAATACTGGAGCTAAGTATAAGTTAGCGCAGATTATCTATGATGAAACTATCGCTTCAAAAATTTCTAAGAAGAAGTTAGATAAGAACTTTCTTGAAGTAAAACAGTTATTGATTGATTATATTAATAGTCCTTTAGCTCAGGAAGTAAATGTCTTATATGCGATGCAAATGCTTGGCGATATGCATGCGTTTGATGCGTTTAGCGAAGCATCAAAAAAGGTTACGAGATATTGGTATGAATTAGCTGCGGAAAAAGGTTTTTCTAAAGCGTGTGTGAGAATGTATGATATTTTAAAAGATACTGAAGAGAAGCGTGCGATTTATTGGCTTAATAAAGCTTGTGAAAAACCAAGTGATGGTGAAGAATTATTTAAGATGAGCATTATCTATGAAGAAGGTCTTCATGGAATAATGGCAAATAAGATTAGATCAGTTGAGTTACTAAAGAAATCAGCTGAACTACAGTTTCAACCAGCTATAATGCGTTTAACAATGAGAAAATAAACTATAGAAGAAATTTCTATAGTTTTTTTTGATGTTTATCGCGGTTGTTGGTTGTTTTAATATTTAAAACAAAGTAAAATAATTGATATAAAATAAAAGTGCTTGGGGGAAATATGTTGAATTTATACTTTTTAAGTGATGTAGCTTTAGTTAAAGATGCCTGGTGGCTTTACTTAGTGGGATTTATCGTTACAGTTTTTATTATTGGTGGTTCGCTTTATTTTGCGTTTAAAGCCTATAAGCGTTCAAAAGAACTAGAAATGCCTAAGGAGAAAATAAAGAAAGTAGTGGTTTCAAGTGTGAGCTTTTCTGTTTTACCTTCAATCGGGATATTTATTGGGGTTATTACAATGGCGGGTTTATTAGGTGTTCCATTACCTTGGATTAGACTTAGCGTTTTAGGAGCTTTACATTATGAAC